>DAOPQX010000086.1:0-11394 GCA_035348395.1 Vicinamibacterales bacterium
CCGTGGAACGGCCGGCGCCCGGTGGCCGCCTCGTAGAGGATCACCCCGAGCGCGAACAGGTCGCTGCGGGCGTCGGCCTCCTTCCCATCGAGTTGCTCGGGCGACATGTAGGGAATCGTCCCGAGGCGCATGTCCGTGCCGGTGAGCGGTTCCACCGCGCAGGTCGACATCGACGATTCGCCAGCGGCCGCGAGCGAGGCGGCCTGGAGCCGGGCGACGCCGAAGTCGAGCACCTTGGCGCCCGTCCGGGTCAGCATCACGTTGCCCGGCTTCAAATCTCTGTGGACGATGCCCGCCCGGTGAGCGGCGGACAGCGCCTCGGCCAGCTCGGCGCCGATGCGCAGCGTCTCGCGGAGCGGCAGCGTCCGTCCGTGCGGCAGCTCGAGACGCTCTGCGAGCGTCTCGCCCTCGAGGTGCTCCATCACGAGGAAGTCCACCGGGCTGCCGACCCCGCCCTCAGGCGGCGCGGGCGACGGGATGTCGCGCCCCACGTCGAACAGTGCGCAGATGTGCGGGTGGCTGAGGCGCGAGATGGCTCGAGCCTCGCGCTCGAACCGTGCGCGGTGCGCCGCGTCGGCGGCCGCGTCCGGCAGCAGGACCTTGACGGCGACGGTGCGGTCGAGTCGCGTGTCGCGCGCTTTGTACACCGCGCCCATTCCGCCGGCCCCCAGCTGGTCGAGGACCTCGTAGGGGCCGAGCCTGGTACCGCGGGCGAGGCTCACACTTCGGCTGCTTTCCACCGCTTCCGACCTTTGAGCGGCCTATACCCACGGTACAGACTACGCGCCGGCCGGGCGGCGAACGATGATCTGGGTCACAGCGAAGAGAAGGCGAGCGGCGTGCCAGCCCGGCTGTTCAAGGCCGGCACGGCTCGCCGCTGGCGGGCGCAGAACGCGCGCCTCACCGTTTTCCGAGCAGCCGATCGATCTCCCGGCGCCGCGGCGCAGACGGTTGCGCGCCGAGCCTCGTCACCGAGATGGCCGCGGCGGCGTTGGCGAAGCGGACGGCGTCCGCAAGCGCGCGCCCCTCGCCGAGAGCGACGGCAAGCGCGCCGTTGAAGACGTCGCCCGCAGCGGTCGTGTCCACCGCCTTCACCTTGAAGCCGGGCACCAGGTGCTCGCCCGCCTCGGCGGCGACGAAGGCGCCGCGCCGCCCGAGCGTGATGATGACGGCCCCCACCCCCAGCGCGCGCAACTTGGCGGCAGCCCTCGACGCCGACACCCGGTCGGACACCTTGATGCCGGTCAGCAACTCGGCCTCCGTCTCGTTGGGCGTGAGGATGCTCACCTGGCGCAGCAGGCGGGCGGGGAGCGGTTTGGCCGGCGCGGGGGCGGGGTTGAGGATGACGGGGACGCCTGCCTTTGCGGCGATGCCAGCTGCGGCGTGCACGGTGGCGAGCGGCGTCTCGAGCTGCATGACCAGCGCGTCGGCCTGGGCGATGGCCGCAGAGGCACGCTTCACGTCCGCCGGCGCGAGGTTGGCGTTCGCGCCCGAGGCGACCGCGATGGAGTTCTCTCCGTCCTTCGCCACGAAGATCAGCGCGACCCCCGACGCCGCGCTGCCGTCGCGAACGACGAGCGAGACGTCGATCCGGTCCTTGACGAAGCCGGCGAGCGCCCGGTCGCCGAACATGTCACGGCCGACGCGCGCGGCGAAGGCGACCCGGCCCCCGGCCCGGGCCGCGGCCACCGCCTGGTTGGCTCCCTTGCCTCCCGGCGCCGTCACGAACTCGCCGCCCAGGATCGTCTCGCCCGGCCGCGGGATCCGCTCGAGGCGGATGATCATGTCGGTGTTGGAGCTGCCGACGACGACGATGGAAGGAGTCATAAGGCAGGCTCAAGGCTCAGGGCGCACGGCTCCGGCAGGTTGATCACAGTTTCGACGCCACCAGGATTCCCAGCCCGACTGCGTAGAACAGGAACATCGCGGCGAGCAGCTTCCCCGTGCCCTCCGGCGCTCCCTTGAACTCCTTCCACACGAACACCCCCCACATCGCCCCCACCATCGTCGCGCCCTGGCCGAGGCCGTACGAGAGCGCGGGCCCCGCGGCCGTCGAGGCGATGATGCTGAAGCTCATGCCGAGGCTCCAGATGGCGCCGCCGAGGATGCCGATCGCGTGCAGCCGCGCGTTGCCCTTCGTGAAGTAGTCGCCGAACGGCACCGGCGGGCCCGAGAACGGGCGCACCATCATCAGGCTGTTCCAGATGAAGTTCGACGCCAGCACGCCAGCGCTGAAGAGGACGACGGCCGTGTAGGGCGACAGCTTGCCAGCCTCGAGGCCGCGTGTCGCGGGGTCGATGGCCCCCATCGCCTGTGCGACGAAGCTGTAGAACCATCCCATCAGCAGCCCCGCCGCGACCGAGATGACGATCCCCGCGACCGGCGTCCTGCGGCCGGCGGCGGCGAGGCGGCGGTAGGCGAGGGCGTCGAGGACGATGGCGATCAGGACGCAGGCGACGCCGGCGGCCAGCATCGGGACGTTGCCCTCGGGGCGGGCGATGTAGGTGGTGATGACCCCGAGGACGAGCGCGAGGCCCACGCCCACAGGGAAGGCGACCGCGAGCCCCGCAATGTCGATGGCCGCGACGAGCAGGATGTTCGACAGGTTGAAGACGACGCCGCCGACGAACGCCGACCCGAGCCAGGCCGCGTCGGCCTGCCGCAGGTCGGCCAGGAAGCTGCGTCCGCCGCCGCCAACGCTGCCGATCGTGAACGCGAGCAGCAGCGCAAGCAGCAGGACGCCGACGGCGTAGTCCCAGTAGAACAGCTGGAAGCGCCACTCGCGCGTCGCCAGCTTCTGGGTGTTCGCCCACGACCCCCAGCAGAGCATGGTGACGCCGCACATCAGCACCGCGAGGATGTACGACTCGACGATCAGCATCGACCGGCTCCCTGATCCCTGATCTACCTTCCCGCCCTTTCCTGTGGCGGCTCGATCATCAGGTCCTCGATCACCTTTCCAAGCGCGGCGGGCGGCATCGCCTCGACCAGGTAGCGGTGGCGCATCCTGGGCGACGGCACCCACTCGTTGTAGCCATGGGTGACGCGCGCGTGCATCAGGCAGAGGCCCGGCTCCGAGAGGGTCCAGTAGTCGCGCGCGCCGCGCACCGCGTAGAGCACGGCTGTCTGGTCCCAGGCCTCGCGGTCGTGCAGCTGGTTGTAGTGCTGGTAGGCCGCGCGCACCGGGTTGGCCTCGGGCGTGCCGCGCAGCCGCGACCCCACCTTCACGCGGTTGCCGATCTCGAAGCCGCTGAAGACGACCGGCGTGGGCCAGTCGTTGATCGCGCGCACCGACGCCGAGGTGTCCCACATCAGGTTGTACTCGCCACCCCCATCCGGGAACTTCCCGCCCGGGAAGACCCCGCCCATGCAGACCCACTGTATGACCTTCTGCTTCACCAGCGCCTCGCCGTCGAGCGGGCTCGCCTCGTCGGGGCGCGAGTCGAGCAGCTCTCGCAGGTTGGTCAGGAAGCCGGTGGTGACGAGGGTGACGCTCGCGTCGGGCTGGGCGGCGAGCAGCTTTCGGCAGAGGGAGGCCGCGGCGGGGGCGTCGCTGCTGCGCTTCACGTCGTGGGGGAACGCCTGCGTGATCGGCTCGGCGTAGAGCGAGGTCGTCTCGCGGTCGGGATCCTTCGTGTTCCGGTAGCCGTACACGTGCCCCCGCTGGTAGCCGATCGGGATGTCGGGCCGTCCGTACCAGGTGTTGATGGCGTCGAGCGCGGGCACGACCGACTCGTTCCTGGACGAGACCAGCATGCCGAGGATCTCGGCCTCGCCCCGGTTGGCCAGCGCGTGCAGGACGGCCACCGCCCCCGCATCATCTACGTCCTCGGCGAGGTCGACGTCGAGGATGACCTTCACTGGCTCGGAGGCGGCTGCGGCGCGGGGGGGCGCCTGCGGGGTGCCGGCAGGCCCCCGGGCGGCCGCCTGGGGCGAACCTGCCTGCGCCGCATCGGGCCGGACAGTCACCGGCCAGGCGAGGAGCACGATGCACAGGGAAGCCGCGGTCAGTCCCACCGCGGCAAGCTGACTCAGGAAGCGCATAGCCTCTTGCCCCCTTACAGCGGCACCGCTTTCTTTCCGTTCCACCCCAGCGCCTTCCCCTCCTTCACCGCCTGGCGCGCGAGGAGGCAGGGGAGCGTGACGTGGAAGCCGACCGTCGTGATATCGGCGACCGGCGCCTTCCGCGACCGCACGCACTCGAGGAAGTTGCGCGCGTGCGCGATGGTGTAGACGTCGTTCTTGTCGTAGTCCTCGCGGTGGCTAATCAGCCGGCCGTCGATGGCCGGTTCGATGACCTTGCCGTCGCGGTCCTTCCTCGCCGGGTAGGGCAGCACGCGGTAGCCCGACCGGTTCGTGTGCAGCACCCCCTTCGGCCCGTAGAGGTACGTTCCCTGCTGGCCGAAGTCAACCGTCGGCGGCACCACGTTGGTGAACGACATGACGAAGTCGTCGAACTGCCACGAGCACGAGAAGGCGTCGGGCAGCTGCTCGAGGTCTCTCGGGAACGCGACGTACTGCGCCGACGCGGCGGTCTGCAGCGGCGTCTTCGCGTCCGCCCCCAGCGCCCAGAGCGCGGTTTCGACCAGGTGGACGCCCCAGTCGGTGATGAGGCCGCCGCCGTAGTCGTAGAACCCGCGCCACCGGAGGCGGCTCGGGGTGAACGGGTGCCGCGGCGCCGGCCCCTGGAACATTTCCCAGTCGAGGTCTGCCGGGGGCGGCTCGGTGGGCGCGACCACCTGCGAGTAGCCTCCCGGCTGGATCAGCACGGCGTGGGTGACCTTGCCGAGCAGCCCGTCACGGACGAGCGCCACCGCCTCCTGGTAGTGCTGGCCGCTGCGCTGCTGTACCCCGAGCTGCACGACGCGGCGGTGCGTCTTCGCCGCCTCGACCGCGCGCACCGCGTCTTCCACCGTGTGCGTGAGCGGCTTCTCGACGTAGACGTCCTTTCCTGCGGCGCACGCCTCCACGATCATCGGCGCGTGCCAGTGATCGGGGGTGGCAACGACGACGGCATCGATGTCGTTGCGGTCGAGGATGCGCCTGTAGTCGCCGCAGGCTTCCACCTTCGCGCCCAGGTCGGCCAGCGTCTCATCGAGCCGTGACCGCCGGACGTCGCAGGCGGCGACCAGGTCGCACTCGGGCAGCGCGGCGAAGTAGCGGGCCAGGATGCGGCCGCGGTTGCCGGTGCCGATGACCGCGAGGCGGACCCGGTCGTTGGCCCCGAGGGCGGGGGCGCGGCCGGACACGACGGCCGCCATCGCCAGCGTCTTCAAGAACTCGCGCCGGTTCTCCATGCGTCCCCCTCGTTACTTCTTGCGCTTCGCCGTCCAGGGAATCGTGTCGCCGAACAATTCGACGGTGCCGGTGATCGTGTCCCCGTCCACCTTTCCAGTGTGCTTCAGGGCGAGCGGGCCATCGGGGCCCTGGATGGTGAGGACGTAGGTGAACTCGCTGCCCTTCACCGTCCCCTCGAGCGGAGCCTCGCCCATCTCGCTCACGTGCATGCCGGTCAGCTTCTCGCCTTCCTGCTTGTAGGTGGCGGTGATCGTCATCGGGCCCTGCGGCGACTCGACCGAGACCTCCCACGTCCCTGTCACAGTCCCCTCCCGGGCGGCGTCCTGAGCGAACGCCGGCACCGCCGTCAACGCCGCGAGCGCCACGAGCACGACGAGCCTACGCATGATGGCCTCCTCACCTGTTGGGAGCGACCCTTGTGGTCGCCCGTGACCGCCTCGTAGGGGCGACCCTTGTGGCCCTTCGACCGAGCTCAGGGCCACCCTGAGCCTGCCGAAGGCTGGTCGCCCCCGAACTACTTCCCACGGCGTTGCTTATCCACCCGGCTTCAAAACGTACATCGCCCAGCCCATGTAAGGTCTCTCGTACCGCGAATAGTCATCCTGCCACTGGTGGAAGTGTTCCAGGACCTGCTGACGATCGGGATGGGAGGGATTTTCTTCCAGCCAGCGGAGGAAGCCATGCCAATTGTCGGAGTAGTACCTGTCCCAGTCATCACGGCTGGCCCTGATGACGTATTCGATCTCGAAGCCTTCCTCGCGGGTCACTCGCAGAAGCTCGGTCTCGGTACGGGCGCTCACCTCTCTCTGGGCGTAGCCAGGCGGGACCGTGTCGCTCGCCCAGTAGACGTCCCCAATCCCCAACCGCGCTTTCGAATGAACGGCCTTCTTCAGCGCCTGCACGGTTTCCCGGTAGCCGCCGAAGACGAAGGTGGCCCCGATGCAGGTGGCGACGTCGAAGGGTTGCCCCGGCAGCTCGTAGTCGGCGCCCTTGCCGCACACGATCTGGATGCGATCGGACAGGCCCTGGCCGGACAGCTTCTTCACCGCCCGCTCACAGAAGTCCGGCGAGAGGTCGACGCCGACCCCAGTGATGCCGTACTCCTTGCACCAGAGCGCCAGAGGCTCACCGCAACCCGAGCCGTAATCGATCACACGGGCGCCCTCTTTCATGCCAAGCATCTTCCCGAGCTTGAGCACCTTCTCAGGGGTGGAGGGGTTGAGCAGCTCCATGTAGCGGTGTGAAATGGCCATCAGCTCGAGAAATTCCATTGCCGTCGATCTCCCCTCCCGATCGCTACTCCGCCCCCAGCTCCTTCACCGCGATCACCCTCCACCGCCAGAACGCGCCCGGGCGCCACCGCTCGCCGCCGTGCACCTGGATGGCGATCGACCCCGAGGTCGCGCCGCCGGTGGCGTGGTTGGCCGTGTCGCGTCCCTGGAACATCATCACGTCGTTCAGCCACGTGGTGACCCGCGGCGGGTTCCCCTCGATGCGCGCGCGCACGGTGTTCCACTCGTCGCGCTTCCACACCTTCTGCCACGCCTCGTTGCGCTTGGCCTGCAGCTCCTGGCGCTCGGCCGGCGTCATCGCGTCCCACCCGGCGCCGTTGAAGTTCACGTCCTTCAGCCGCTCCCCGTACATCCCCGCCACCATCGTCCCGCCGGGCAGGTAGTCGAGCAGCACCTGGTAGCCGCCGCCGTCCTCGTCGGCCCAGAAGAAGAGGCCGCTGTCGCAGCCCCAGTCGGGCTTCACCTCGAGGTACACCTCCACCTCGCCGTACTTCTTGTCGGTCAGCAGGACGCCGCCCTGCCCGAACGGCTGCTGCGTGCCGACGAGGATGCCGTGGATCACCTGGTAGGAAGGGGTGGTGCCGTGGTGATTGGTCTTGCTGACGTGCCAGCCGGTGAGGTCCTTTCCGTTGAAGATTGGCGTGAAGCCGACCGGGACCTTCGCGACGGCCTCGTCGTTCGACTGGGGGAGGACGGCGACGCGCTGGGCGAGGATGGGCACCGTCGCGAGCACCAGGATGGCGATGCCGGCGAGGATGCGCACGCGGCTCTTGCTCATGGTCTCCTCGATGGGGGAATGGCCCCTGCGGGCGTGTTGGGAGCGGATTGTATCAGCACATCGCCGCCGCTACTGCATCTTGTAGAACGCTCCGAGCAGCGCGCCGTAGACGATGTGGGCGGCGAGCGTCACCAGGGGGGTGCGCTCGCCGTAGTTGAGGGCGAGGAAGCCGGGAGGCTGCAGCCGTGCCGCGGAGGCGCCGCCCGCCTGCTCGCTCTTCATGCGGGGATGGAGCCCCGGCAGCATGGCCATGCCCGCGGTCAGGACGAAGCCGGCGTGAACCAGCGCGATCGCTGCACCACGCCACCAACCGGCTCCTCCCCAGCTCTCGAACGCCGCCGCGTACACCAGCGCGAAGATCCAGCCGTTGAGGACGTGGAGCAGCGAGCCGAGGAGCATCGCCCGATCGCGGTGCGGCGTGACCATCGTCCCCAGGATGAAGGGGATGCTCATGCGGCTCAGGCCGAGTCCCTGGCTGGCAGCCATCACGGTGGTCATGGTGACGGTCGCCGCGAAGCCCCAGAGCAGGATCGACGGGAGGTTCATGTCTCGCGCTCCGCAGCTGCCTGTGGTGCTGCCGCACCAGCACATCCCATGGGGGATTCGCTGTGGCCAGCGAGCGTCAGCGCGGCGTTGATGAGGCCGACGTGCGTGAAGGCCTGAGGGAAGTTGCCGAGGGCGGCGCCGGTGACCGGGTCGATCTCCTCGGCGTACAGCCCGACGTCGTTCGCGAAAGCGAGCAGCCGCTCGAAGGTGTCGAGCGCCTCGTCTGCCTCCCCCGAGCGGGCGAGGGCCTCCACCGCCCAGAAGCTGCAGATGCCGAAGGCGCCCTCGCGGCCGCGCAGCCCGTCCTCGTCGCGGTTCCGGAACAGCAGCCCGTTCGTGCCGAGGCGCTCGCGCACGCGCGCCAGCGTGCCTCGCATGCGCTCCCCCTCGACGGGGGAGTAGCCGTGGAGGCCGACTAGCAGCAGGGCCGCGTCCACCTCGTCGCCATCCAGCTCGCTCACGTAGCTTCCCAGACTCTCGTTGTAGCCGCGCGCCTCCACCTCGGCTCGAATGGCATCGCGCTCGCGGCGGAACTCGGTGAGGCCGGCGCGCAGGTAACCTGCCTCGCCGAGGCGGATCAGCCGGTCGAGGGCCACCCAGCACATGACCCTCGAGAACGTGTGGTGCCGCCGCCCCGCTCGCGTCTCCCAGATGCCCTCGTCTGGCGCGCGCCACGAGCGCGCCACCGTCCGGCCGAGGCCGGCCAGCATCTTCCCGCTCGTCCGGTCCAGCCCGCCGCCCCGCGAGACGTATCGATACGCCGCTTCCACCACCTCGCCGTACACGTCGAGCTGCAGCTGCCCGGCGGCGCCGTTGCCCGCCCGGACCGGCCTGGAGCCCTCGTAGCCTTCCAGGTGACCAAGCTCCCGTTCCTCGAGACGGGTCCTGCCGTACACGTCGTACAGGATCTGAAGCCGCGGCCACGTCAGGCGCGTGGCGTGCAGGAGCCAGGCGTTGAAGGCCTCGGCCTCCGCGGTGAAGCCCACGTCGAAGAGGGCGCGCAGGGTGAGCGACGCGTCCCGCAGCCAGCAGTACCGGTAGTCCCAGTTCCGGTCGCCCCCGATGGCCTCGGGCAGCGAGGTGGTTGGCGCGGCCACGATCGCGCCGGACGGCGCAAAGGTCATGAGCTTGAGCACGAGCGCGCTGCGAAGGACGGCCTCCCGGTACGGGCCCTCGTACGTGAAGCCGCGCGACCAGTCCTGCCACCACCGCCCGGCCAGGGCGATCGTCCGTTCGGCATCGCCGCCCACGGCCGGGATCACCGACGGCACGTGCCCGTCGTACCCCAGGACCACGAACCGCCGGTCGCCCGCGCGGAGACGCTCGCACCCGCGAAGGACGGAGCTGCCGCCGGCCCCCAGGGGCACCTCGCTCCTGAGGGCGATGGCCTCCGAGCCCCAGGTGCAGAGGACGGCCGACGCGCCTGCTCGCTGGATTCGCGCGGCACGCTGCCCGTATCCCGGCCTGGGATCGAACAGGACCTCCACCTCGACCTCGCCCTCGATCACCTCGATCCGCCGGACGATCTCGTGCGAGGGCCGGAGTGCGGCTTCGGCCGCCTCGAGCGAAGGGGTCATCGCATCCGTGAGGCGCGCCCTGCCGGCCGCCGTGGTGAAGGTCGTCTCCAGGACGTTCGTGCCGGGGAGGTAGCGGCGGGAGACCGCGCGGATCTCGCCCGCGGGCCGCAGGGCAAATCGCCCGCCCCCCGTCTGGTCGAGGATCGCTGCGAAGACCGAGGGACTGTCGAAGCGGGGCAGGCAGAGCCAGTCGATGGAGCCGTCGCTGGCCACGAGGGCGGCCGTGCGGCAGTTGCCAATCACGGCGTAGTCGCCGATGGGGCGGTAGGAGGCCATTCAATCATGGGACCACGGGCGGCGGGCACAGGTGGCTGAGCAGGGGCGGCCCAGGCGTCCCGCGGTCCCAGTGGCCCAGGCGTCCCGCGGTCCCAGTGGCACAGGCGTCCCGCGGTCCCAGTGGCACAGGCGTCCCGCCTGTGAGTACGCGCGGCGAAACCGGCTTTCCTTTCACGTAAGCTCGTCGTTGGCCACCGGGCCCTCCGATCCCCTGATTCCGCCCGAATTCGCCGATCTTCCGACCGCGCAACAGCCGCGCTGCCCGGCACCCTTGTTGCGGAAGAGCGCAACAGCCATGCGCAAGCTCGTGCTCCGCAACTTCCAGTCGCCCGGCGACATCGTGATGCTGACCGCCGCCGTCCGCGACCTCCACCGCGCTCACCCGGGTGAGTTCCTCACCGACGTGCGGACCTCCTGCCCCGCGCTGTGGGACTACAACCCGCACCTCACCCCGCTCAGCGAGGACGATCCCGACGTGGAGGTCGTCGACTGCCACTACCCGCTGATCCACCAGTCGAACACCACGCCGTGCCACTTCCTGCACGGCTTCCCGGCCTACCTGAACGAGACGCTGGGCCTCCGCATCCGGGTGACCGAGTTCAGGGGAGATATCTGGATCGGCGAGGAAGAGCGCCAGTGGTTCGACCGCGTGCTGTCACAGGGCGGCCTCGATCTGCCGTTCTGGCTGCTGGTCTCGGGCGGGAAGTACGACTACACCATCAAGTGGTGGGACCACGCTCGCTACCAGCGGGTCATCGACCACTTCCGCGGGCGCATCCAGTTCGTGCAGGTCGGCGAGGCGTCACACTACCACCCGCCCCTGCGGGGGGCGGTGGACCTGCGCGGGCAGACCGACCTCCGCGAGCTGGTTCGGCTCGTGTACCACAGCCAGGGTGTGCTGAGCCCCGTCAGCCTGCTGATGCACCTCGCCGCCGCCGTCGAAACCCCTCCCGGGCAGCCCGAGAACCGGCCCTGCGTGGTCGTCGCCGGCGGCAGAGAGCCGCCCCATTTCACCGCGTACCCGCATCACCAGTTCATTCACACCGTCGGCGCGCTGCGGTGCTGCTCCAACGGCGGCTGCTGGAAGTCGCGGACGCTGCCCCTGGGCGACGGCGACGAGAAGGACGCCCCCGAACAGCTGTGCGTGGACGTCGTCGGTAGCCTGCCTCGCTGCATGGACATGATCACGGCAGACGAGGTGATCCGCCGGATAGAGATGTATTTCGACGGCGGGATTCTCGCGAGTCGTCACCCGGCCGCGAGCTCGTCCGTCGAAGAAGAGGAGGAGGAGGTCGATGAAGTCACGCAGTGACCAGGAGTCGCGCGATGGCCGCCGGGCAGCCGACACCGCGGAAGACGAGCGCCGGACGGCCGAGCGCCGGAGCTTCCTGCTGCTGCTGTGCGGCGGCGCGGCAGGCACTTTCCTCGCGGGCTGCGGGGGAGGGAACCCAGCCAGCCCCACCCTCCCGAGTTCCAGCGGGATCTCGAGTTCCTCGTCGGCCGCATCGAGCTCGAGCGCGTCGAGCAGCTCGTCGAGCTCCAGCTCCAGTTCGAGCAGTTCGAGCAGCTCGGGCAGTTCGAGCAGTTCTTCCAGCAGCTCGAGCCGGTCGAGCAGTTCGAGCAGCTC
>DAOPQX010000087.1:0-11307 GCA_035348395.1 Vicinamibacterales bacterium
GGAACTCCGCCCACGAGTCGAGCAGGCTTGAAGTCAGGCCTTCCGCGGCCCCGCCCCCGAGCGCACGGCTCGCGACCCCGCTGGCAGCCGGGCCCACGAGCGAGATCAGCCCGAACGTGTCGCTGACGTCGCCAAGCTGCACGTCCTCGGAGAACACGAACTGGTCGAGCCTCTGCAGCACGTCGGCCGCGCGCGCGCGATCGAGATCCATCAGGATGAGATCGCCCAGCTCCAGCAGCCGCATGTCGGCAATCATGCGCCCCTGGGGCGTCAGGAACGCCCCGTAGGTCCCGCTGCCGGGTTGCAGGGGGGCCACCTCGCAGGTGAGCATCGCGTGCAGGTAGGTGCGGCGGTCCGACCCGGCCACCACGAGCTTCCCCCGCGCCGCCCGGTCGAGGATCGCCGAGGCCGTCCGGGCGGCCTGGTACCCCGTCGAATCGTCATGAACGGCCATGCGTCACCCGGTGCTATCCTTCTGAAGCCATGCGCAAGCTTCATTCTACCGTTGTCTTCGCGCTGCTCGCCCTGGCACCGGCCCTCCTCGAGGCACAGCCTCTCGCGGGCGGCGGAGTGCAGTTCACGGTCTTCCTCCGCGGGACGCCCGTCGGCGTCGAGGAAACCACGGTCGCGCGATCGGCCGACGGCCTCGTGATCACCGGCACGTCCCGGCTCGGTCCGCCGCTCGAGGTGATCGTGCGCCGGGCGGAGATCAGGTACGACGCGTCCGGCAACCCCTTGTCGTGCTTCGTCGAGGGCAGCCTCCGCCAGCGGCAGCTGGTCCTGTCGACCACCGTGGAGGGCAACACGGCGACGACCGATTTGACCGAGGGCACCTCGCGGTCCCGTCAGGCCCACGAGATCGCGCCGGGGGCGGTGCTGCTGTCGAGCGTGTACTTCGGCGGTCACGAGGCGTTGGCGGCTCGCCTGCAGGGCAAGAAGGAGGGCGACGAGATCCCGATCTACGTGCCCGGGCAAGGCGAGGCGACCGCCCGGGTCGTCTCAGCCACCGACGAGCGGATCCAGACCTCGAGCGGGATGTTGAAGGCCCGCCGGTTCCAGGTGGCGTTGGAGCAGCAGGGGAAGACCACCGACACCGAGGTCTGGGTGGACGACCAGGGACGTTTGGTACGGTTCTCCACGGCGTCGCAGACGATCGACGTGGTCAGGACGGATGTCGCCTCGGTGTCGGCCCGGCGTGAGGCGGTCGCGAGACCCGGCGACGAGTCGGTGCGCATCCCGGCCAACGGCTTCACACTCGCCGGCACCCTCTCGCGGCCGGGCCAGCCGGCCAAGGGAGCGAAACTTCCCGCGATCGTGCTGGTGGGGAGCATCGGGGTGACCGACCGCGACGAGTCGCGTGCCGGCATCCCGATCCTGGGCCAGCTGGCGTCGGCGCTAGCCGACGCGGGATACCTCGTCATCAGGTACGACCATCGGGGCATCGGTCAGAGCGGCGGGCGCGCCGAGAGCGCGGAGATCGGCGACTACGCCGAGGACGTCCGATCGGTCGTGCGCTTCATGCGAAAGCGCAAGGACGTCGATCGCGACCGGCTGGCGGTGCTCGGGTACGACTACGGCGGCAGCGTGGCGATGACCGCGGCGGCCAGGGACGGCGACATCAAGGCGCTCGTCCTGGTGGCGACGCCCGGCCTGGCTGGCGGCGACCTGGTGCTCGAGCAGCAGCGCGCGGCGCTGGCGAAGATGGACCTGACCGAGGCCGAGAAGCAGCGCCGCATCGACCTGCAGCAGCGGATCAACGAGGCGGTCGTCAGCGGCCGCGGCTGGGACCAAATCCCGCCGGCAATGCGCCAGCAGGCCGAGACGGATTGGTTCCGCAGCCTGCTGGCCTTCGACCCGGCCGAGCAAATGAGACGGGTGCGCCAGCCGGTGCTCGTCGTGCACGGCGGGCTCGACGCCGAGCTGGGGCCGCACCACGCCGAGGCACTCGCCTCCATGGCCGAGGCGCGCAAGAATCCGGCCGGCGAGAAGGTCAGGCTGGCCGTTGTTCCAGGCGTGAATCACCTGCTCGTGCCGTCGCGCGAGGGTACGGTGGACGAGTACGCATCGCTCGGCGGCGCGAGTGTCAGTCCCGAGGTGACCGGCGCCATCACGACGTGGCTCGGCGAGGCGCTTGCCGCGGCGAAGAAGTAGGCGTGACCATGTGGATACTGAGGGGGAACGGGGCCGACGGCCAGCAAACCCTGACGGTGCGGCTGATGCCGGGCACCGCGAGGACGCTTGGGCGCGGCCCCCAGGCCAACTTCATCGTCGACGAGGCGCTGGTCTCGCGGCTGCACTGCCGGTTCGTGGTGGACGGGGCGGGGAAGCTCGCGGTCGAAGACCTGGGAAGCACCAACGGAACCTGGGTGAACGACCAACGGGTCGAACGCGCCGACCTCGCCCCGGGCGACCGCGTCCGCGCCGGCCAACTCGAGCTCGTCGTCGAAACGTCGCGCGGCCTGTGAGCCCCCTTACGGCCTTTCCCCAGTCAGGAACGGGTTCGTCATCCGCTCCTGCCCGATCATCGTCCGCGGGCCGTGCCCGGGATACACCTCCACGTCGTCGGACAGCTTGAAAAGGACGCCGCGGATCGAGCCAATCAGCGTGTCGTGGTCGCCCCCGGGCAGGTCGGTCCGGCCGATCGAGCCGGCGAAGAGGGTGTCGCCCGAGAACAGCTTCTTGCCAGGCCGACCCGTGGGCCCCACCAGGAGGCTGACGCCGCCCGGCGTGTGGCCCGGCGTGTGAAGGACCTCGACCCGGTACCGCCCGAACTCGATGGCCCCCGGGATCTCGTAGAAGCGGTCGACGGGCGGCGGAGTCTCGATGTTGAAGCCGAAGAAGCGCGCCTGCTCGAGCGCCGCGTTGTACAGCGGCAGATCGTCGGCGTGGAGCCAGATGGCGGCGTCCAGCTGCTTCTTCGCCGCGGCCAGTCCAGCCACGTGATCGACGTGCGCGTGGGTGAGAAGGATGTGGCGCACCTCGAGGCGCTGTTCATCGACGACCGCGAGCAGCTGCTCCACCTCGTCGCCCGGGTCGATGAGAACGGCCTGGCGCGTTTCCTCACAGCCGAGGACGAAGCCGTTCTTGTAGAACGGCGGCGCTTCCCGGGTTTCGAAGATCATGTCCCGATCCTAGCAGCCTGTGCTCGAGTTTCCCACAGGCGGCCGAGCCGGTGCCCACCTCGGCTAGGCCGCCAGGATGGATGCCAGGCGCGAGCTGTCGATGTTGGCCCCGGAGACGACCACCGCGGCCGGGCCGGGGCAGCGGGGGATCGTACCGGCCAGGACGGCGGCAACCGCGGTCGCGCCGGCCCCCTCGGCGACCAGGTGCTCGGCCTCGACCAGGCCGCGGACGGCCGCCTCGAGCGCGGGTTCGCTGGCGAGCACGACCCGGTCCACGAGGCGCTGCACGATCGGGAACGCGATGTTGTCGGGATCCATGTTGCCGGCCAGGCCGTCCGCAAGCGTGGGCCCGACCTTCACTTCCACGATCCGCCCTGCGGCGAGCGAGGCCGTGAACGGGTGGGACGCCTCGACCTCGACACCTATGACGCGCGCCGCAGGCCGCAGGGCTTTCAGGACCTGCGCGATGCCCGCAATCAGACCCCCGCCCCCCACCGGCACGATCACCTGGGAAACCTCCGGCAGGTCTTCGAGGATCTCGAGGGCAATGCCACCGATGGCGGCCAGCAGGTCGGGGTGGCTGTAGGGCGACAGGTAGAAGGCGCCCGTGCGGCGCGCGTGCTCCTTGGCAAGCGCTTCGGCGCCCTCGTAGTCGTCAGCCTGGGCCCGCAGCTCGGAGGGGTAACGCCGGATGGCCGAGAGCTTTGCAGCCGGCGCGCTTCGCGGCGTGAAGATGACCACCGGCAGGCCTATCGACGAGGCCGCCCACGCGAGCGCACGGCCGTGGTTGCCGGCCGACGCGGTGACCACTCTCGGCAGCGGCTCGCCCGGGCGGGTTCGCTCGGCCAGGGCGAGCACCGCGTTGAGCGCCCCGCGAGCCTTGAACGAGCTGGTGACCTGCAGCGACTCGAGCTTGAGGTGAACGTCGGCCCCTGCCCGTTCGCTCAGCCAGTCAGAGCGGATCAGCGGCGTCCGCCGGAGTCGCCCCGCCGTCCGCTGCCTCGCCCGCCGAGCCTCCTCCAGAACGTCCATCGTGATTCCTCGCGGGGGGCGGCGGAAGCCGCGCCGGCCACGTGGCGGAGCCGCCTCAGCTGGTCGATCACCGCCCCCGCATCATGCGGCCGCATCTCCACCGTTTTCCGCAGCATGCCGGCGACGGCCGCGTCGAACCCGGGCGGGACCGCCGGGTTGAGCGAGCTCGGGGCGGGAGGCGTGGCGTGGAGGATCTTGAAGGCGGTGGCCGAGTCGGAACCGCCGTCGAAGGGCATCTGCCCGGTGACCAGCTGGAAGAGCAGCACGCCGAGCGAGAACAGGTCGCTGCGGGTCACGGCGCTTTCGCCGAGGGCCTCCTCGGGCGAGACGTAGGCGCCGGGCCGGCTGGCAGCCCGGTCGTAGTCCTCCTCCCGCCGCTCCTGTCCCTCGGCAGTCTGCGGCGAGAGGCCGAGGCGGACCTGCCCCGCACTGGTCCAGGCGGCAAGCCCCACGTCGAGCAGCTTGGCCTGGTCGCGTGGATTGACGATGACCGAGGTGGCCGAGAGCGCGCGGTAGATCAAGCCGTGCCGGTGGACGCGCGCGAGCGCCTCGGCAATCTGGAGGGCCAGCTCGAGGGCCGCCTCGGGGTCGAGGGGGCCCTTGTCCAGCATGGCGGCGAGCGTTTGCCCTGGGACGTACTCGTGGGCGAGGTAGAGGAAGCCGTCCTGCTCACCGACGTCGAAGAGGGCCGCGATGTGCGGATGCGAAACCTCCCGCGCCTTCCCCGCATCGGCGAGAAGGGCGGCACGCCGCACGGGGTCGCCGGCAACTTCCTCGCGGACGACCCGGAGCGCCACTGTCCGGCCGGTCACGTTGTCGCGTGCCCGAAACAGGTCGCCGAGCAGTCCCTGGATGGAGATAGGGTCCAGGATCGTGTATTTCTCAGTCTGTTCCATGTCGCCAGCGGGCGCGGACATGGTACACCAGTTCCCATGCGAGCCATCTTCTTCGACCTGGTGGGCACGCTCGTCGAGCCGCGCGGTCCGGTCGGGGCGCAGTACGCGGCAATCGCCCGGCGTCACGGGGAGCATGCGGACGCCGACGCCCTCGGGGCGGCCTTCGCGCGTGAGATGGCCTCGACGCCGGCGGTCCAGGCCTGGGGCTTGTCGCGCGAGGCGGCCGAGGCGGCGGAGCGCGGCTGGTGGCACAGCCTCGTGCGGCGGGTCCTCGATCTCGCAGGCGCGGGCGGCCTGCTCGACGCCGCTCGCTTCGAGCCGTTCTTCGACGACCTCTACCGCCACTTCACGACGGCCGACGCGTGGCGGCTCTACCCCGACGTGCTGCCGGCACTCGACCGCCTCGAAACCGCGGGGATCGCGACCGGGCTGATCACGAACTACGATTCCCGCATCTACCGGCTGGTCGAGTCGCTGGGGCTCGCTTCGTCGCTCGGCTCGATCACCATCCCCGCAAGCGCCGGCGCCACCAAGCCGGCGCGAGCCATCTTCGGCCAGGCGCTGTTCTGCCATCGCCTGGCTGCATCAGAGGCCGGGCACGTGGGCGACTCGCTGGCCGACGATTACCAGGGGGCGCTCGAAGCGGGCCTGCACGCCGTGCTGCTCGACCGCGACGGCCATCACGCCGCGCTGGCCGGCGTTCGCCGGGCTGGGAACCTGGAGGAGGCGGTGGCGCTGCTGGAAAAGGAGCTGGGCTGAAGGCCTGGGCGCACGGCTTCAGCCCTGCGCGATCTCCGCTTCGAAGATCTCCGCTTCGAAGACCTCCCCGAAAGCCCTCACCACGGCGTCCTCGACCTCACCCATCGGCAGCTCGCGCCCCAGGAGCTTCGACAGCGAGGTGACGCCGTGGTCGCGGATGCCGCAGGGGACGATCAGGTTGAAGTACTCGAGCCGCGTGTTGACGTTGTAGGCAAAGCCGTGGCTGGTGATCCAGCGCGAGATGCGGACGCCGATTGCGCCGATCTTGTCCGCGACGACCCAGGCCCCCGTAAGGCCGCCGATCCGGCCGGCCTCGACGCCGAACGCTGAGGTGACGCGGATCATCACCTCTTCGAGATCGCGCACGTAACGATGCACGTCCTGCCGGTCGGGCCGCAGGTCGAAGATCGGGTAGGCGACCAGCTGACCGGGGCCGTGGTAGGTGACGTCGCCTCCGCGGCCGGTCTCGAACAGCTCGACGCCGAGCTCGCGCAGCCGCTCGGGCGTGGCAATCACGTTCGACCGCGCGGCGTCGCTCCGGGCGCCGAGCGTGATGACGTGGGGATGCTCGAGCAGAAGCAGGACGTCGCCAACGCGGCCCTGGCGCCGATCGTCGGCCAGGGCGCGCTGCAGTTCGAGCGCCTCCCCGTAGGGGACCAGCCCCAGACGCCGGACGCCGATCCGCCTCACAGCGCCGAGGCCTCGAAGGTCTCGATCCGCTTCTTGACCTCCGACATGAACTCGTCGGCGACGGCCCCGTCGATGAGCCGGTGGTCGTAGCCGAGCGACAGGTACGCCCGGTGCCGGATGGCGATGGCGTCGTCGACGACGACGGGCCGCTTCTCGACGGCACCGACGCCCAGGATGGCGACCTGCGGCTGGTTGATCACCGGCATCCCGAACAGGGCGCCGAAGACGCCCGGGTTCGTGATGGTGAAGGTGCCGCCCTGCACTTCCTCGGGCTTGAGCTGCTTGGCCCGGGCGCGCGAGGCGAGGTCCTGGATCGCCTTGCTCAGGCCAAGGATGTTCTTCTCGTCGGCGTGCTTGATGACCGGGACGATCAGGCCCCAGTCGAGCGCCACCGCGATCCCGACGTTCACGTCCTTCCGGTAGATGACGTTCTCGCCGTCGATCGACGCGTTGACCACCGGGACGGCGCGCAGGCCGTCCACCACCGCCTTGACGATGAAGGAGAGGTAGGTGAGCTTCGCGCCGGCCCGCTCGTACTCGGCCTTCTTCGCCTGGCGAAGCTTTTCGACGTTGCCGAAGTCCACCTCGAAGACCGAGTGCACGTGGGCCGAGGTGCGCTTGCTCAGCACCATGTGCTCGGCGATGCGCCTCCTCATCGGCGTCATCGGCACGACCTCGTCGCCCTCGGCGGCCTTCACCGCGGGGCCGGGGGAGGCGGGCGGCGCGGGCGGCGCGGGAGCGGGCGCCGCGGGGGGCGCGGCGGGCTTCGGCGACTCGAGGTAATCGAGAATGTCCTGCTTGGTCACGCGGCCGCCGATGCCCGACCCCTGCACCTGGCTGATGTCCACTCCGTGCTCGGCCGCGATCTTCCGGACGAGCGGCGACGACCGCTGCCGCCGCAGTTCGTCGGC
This sequence comes from Vicinamibacterales bacterium, assembly GCA_035348395.1. Taxonomy (GTDB): domain Bacteria; phylum Acidobacteriota; class Vicinamibacteria; order Vicinamibacterales; family Fen-181; genus JARKSS01. The sequence continues at coordinate 7,411 of DAOPQX010000087.1, forward strand.
CGCGGGGCCTTCGGCCGCGGCGTCGACGGGAACGGCCGGCGGCGGAGGTGGCGGCGCGGCGGGCGCCGGCTGTGCGGGCTGGATGGCCGAAGGCGGGGGAGGCGGCGGCTGTGATGGCGCTGCGGCGCCTTCGGCCGGCGGCGGCGCCGCGGCGGCCCCCTTCCCGGGCGCCTCGTCGATCACGGCGACGACCTGGTTGACCGGCACCGTCTCGCCTTCCTTCGACCGGATCTCGGTGACGACCCCCGCCGTGGGGGACGGGATCTCTGCATCGACCTTGTCGGTGGAGATCTCGAACAGCGGCTCGTCGCGGTCGACCTTGTCCCCGACGCGCTTGAGCCACCGGACGATGGTTCCCTCGGCGATCGACTCGCCCATCTGAGGCATCAGAACGTTGGTCGGCATGATGGTCTCCGCTTCGGCCGCCGCTCTTCTAGATGTGAATCGCGCCCCCGTGCAGGCCGTGCGCCGCTTCCCCGACCGCCTCGGCGAAGGTCGGGTGCGCGTGGATCGTGCGCACCAGTTCCTCGCCGGTGCACTCGAGGCGCAGCGCAACCGACGCCTCGGCCACCAGGTCGGTGGCGCGAGGCCCGATGATGTGCACCCCCAGCACCTCGTCGTACTTCTTCTCGGCGACGATCTTGACGAACCCTTCCGTCTCGCCGGCAATCTTCGCGCGGCCGAGCGCCATGAACGGGAAGCTCGAGACGGCCACGTCGTACCCGCGCTCCCTGGCCTTCTGTTCGCTGAGGCCGATGCTGCCGATCTCGGGGTCGCAGAAGGTGCAGGCCGGCACCTGGTCGTAGTTGATCGTCCGCGGCGCCTGGCCCGCGATCCGCTCGGCCACCGCGATCCCCTCGGCCGTCGAGACGTGGGCCAGCTGCGGGTGCCCCGGCTTCTCGAAGGTGATCACGTCGCCCACGGCGGAGATTCCCGGAACGCCCGTGCGGTAGTACTCGTCCACGACGATGTAGCCGCGCTCGAGGCGGAGTCCCGCCTCCTTGACGCCGAGCCCCTCGGTGACCGGTCCCCGGCCGGTCGCCACGAGCAGGTAATCGGCCTGCATCTTCTCGGTCTTGCCGTCGCCGGTCTGCACCTCGAGGCTGACGCCCGATTCCGACGCCTGGGCGCTGGTGACCCGCGAGCCGGTGAACGTCTTGATGCCGCGCTTCCTGAACGCCTTCTGCAGATCGGCCGACACCGCTTCGTCCTCGACCGGCACCAGGCGGGGCAGCAGTTCGACGATGGTGACCTCGGCGCCGTAGGTGCGGAAGAGGGAGGCGAACTCGACGCCCACGGCGCCGGCGCCAAGGACCACAATCGACTTCGGCACCTCGCGCAAGCCGATCGCCTCGTCGCTGGTGATGATCCGCTTGCGGTCGATCTCGACGCCGGGTACGCTCCGGGGCTGCGACCCGGTGGCGACGACGATTTCCTTCCTGGCGACCAGCGTCTGGGGCTGCTCGCCGGCCACCTCGATCTTGAGGCCTCCGGCCAGCCGTGCGGTGCCCTTGATCCAGTCGACCTTGTTCTTTCGGAACAGGAACTCGACCCCCTTGGTGAGCGTGGTGACGACCTTGTCCTTCCGTGCCTGCACCTGCTTCATGTCGAGGCGCAGCGAGGCCGCGTCCACGTTCAGGCCCCACTCCTTGGCCCCCTGCGCCACCTTCAGCGCGTGGGCGTGCTCGAGCAGCGCCTTGGTCGGGATGCAGCCCCAGATCAGGCAGGTGCCGCCCAGCGCCTTCTGGCGCTCGACGACGGCCACCTTCAGACCCAGTTGAGACGCACGGATGGCCGTCGGGTACCCGCCCGTGCCGGCCCCGATGACGACTACGTCGTACTCGTTCGCCACGGTGACTCCTCGGTGATGGTCGTGTCGCAAGCCCGATTCTAAACTTATCCCAGACCAGTCCACGAAGTCCACGGAGTCTGGTCTACAATTCGCGCGTGATGGCCCCGCGCCTCAAGACCCTCCTCATCGTGGACGCCGACCCGGCCACGCGCGCGCGGCTGTCGGGACGGCTCGAACGGCACTACCGCGTGCTTGCCGCGGCCAGCGCCGAGGCCGGCCTTGCCCTGCTTGCCCGCGAGGAGGCCGACCTGCTGCTGATCGATGCGCGGCTGCCCGGCATCAGCGGCCTGGAGATGCTGCGGATCGCCAGGGAGAACTACGCCCTCGCGCAGGTCGTGATGGTGTCGGCGGAGGGACGCGTCCAGTCGGCCGTCGAGGCGGTGAAGGAGGGGGCCTACCACTTCCTGCCGAAGGACGTTGAGGTGGACGAGCTGCTCGCCGTGCTGCGCAACGCGAGCGATCACCAGGACCTCGATCGGCAGGTGCTCGCGCTCAGCGCGCAGGTTGCCGAAACCGATCGCGAGTTCGTCGTCGGGCCGAGCCGGGCCATGCGCGAGGTCATCGACCTGGCGCAGCGCATCGCGCGGCTGTCGGCGACGGTGCTCGTGCTCGGCGAGAGCGGCACGGGCAAGGAGCTGATCGCCCGGCTGATTCACCGCGACGGCGAGCGCCCCGACGGCCCGTTCATCCCGGTGAACCTCGCGGCCATCCCCCGCGAGCTGGTGGAGAGCACGCTGTTCGGGCACGAAAAGGGGTCGTTCACCGGCGCCTACCGGCAGCAGCTCGGGAAGTTCGAGCTGGCCGCCGGCGGCACGCTGTTCCTCGACGAGATCGGCGACCTGCCCTCCGACCTGCAGGGCAAGCTGCTGCGTGCCATCCAGGAGGGCGAGGTCGAGCGCGTCGGCGGCACGCACCCGATTCGCACCGACTTCCGGCTGATTGCCGCGACCAACGTGGATCTCGACAAGAGCGTGAAGGAGGGGCGCTTCCGCGAGGACCTGTACTACCGGCTCAACGTGATCCCGATCCGCATGCCGCCGCTGCGCGACCGGATCGAGGACCTTCCCGACCTGGCCGCCTGCTTCGTCCGCCGCTACAAGACGCGGTTCCGCCGGAGCACGGAAGGCTTCACGCCCGGGGCAATGAAGCGGCTGCAGGCCCACTGGTGGCCGGGCAACATCCGCGAACTCGAGAACCTCGTCGAGCGGCTCGTGGCGATCACCGAGGGCGAGTGGATCACCGAGGACGACTTGCCGCTCGAGTACCGGGTGCCCGCGACGCTGCCCGAGACAGGAGAGGAGCCGCCCGGCGGCAGGCTGCTCCAGCACGCGTGCGAGAGCTTCGAGCGAAGCTTCATCCTGAAGGCGCTCGAGCGCGCCGGGTGGAACGTCACGGCGGCCGCCCGCCACCTCGGCATCCCGCTGAGCACGATGAAGCACAAGATGGACCGGCTCGCGATCCGGCCGCTCGCCAAGCGCCTTCGGGCGCCGCAGTAGGGGAGAAAGAGAAAGGCCCCGGAGAGCGCAGATGGCACTCGCCCGAGGCCTTCACGCGTCAAGCCGCGCGCGTGCTACTTGCGGGGGAGAACGCTGTCCTTCAGCGGCTTGGCGATCTTCGCCTTGACGACCGTCTTGGCGGGAATCTTGATCGCTTCGCCAGTAGCCGGGTTGCGGCCCATCCGCGCCTTGCGCTTCTGGACCACCAGCTTCACCATGCCGGGCAGCTGGAACTCGCCGGAACGCTTCAGTTCCTTCTCTGCAAGCACGGTGAGTTCGTCGAACAACTCCCGAGCCTGCGCGCGCTTCATGTCGAACTTCTCGGCGAAGTGCGCGAACAGCTCGGATTTGCCCATCCTGCGGGCCTCTGCCATCGGCATCCCCCTGTTGGGCGCGCTGAACGATCACCCGCCGTCAACCACGCGCGCGAGCAGTTGTGCGGAAACTAAGCCAAATTTCGAGGTATCCTAGCGCGCCCGTTCCGAGCTTGTCAATTGGATCGCAAGCATTTTCGCGGGTTCCCGCACAGATCGCCAGCGTAGAATCGGA
>DAOPQX010000088.1:0-11186 GCA_035348395.1 Vicinamibacterales bacterium
GCGCGAGCGCCAACGATTGTGCCCCAACGACGTTACGATAGCGCGATGACCGCCCCAGACCGTGCCGAAGCCGCCAACCGCTACTGCGACCGCCTCCACATCCCGGTGCCCGACCTCGACGTCGCGGTGCGATATCCCACGCTCAGCGTGGCCGACCTGATGGCGCTCGCGGTGCTCGAGGCAGGCCGACCGCTGGCGGTTGACGAGATCGCCGCCCGGCTCGCACGGCTCGACCTTCCGACCCGCCTTCGGCGAGCGGGCGATCCCGCGGCTCTCCCGAAAGCCTGGCGCGGGCAGGGGCCGCTCGTCCGCGACCCGGTGAACGGCCTCTTCTACCTGGACCTGCTCTCGCACTACGAGATAGGCCACCTCGCGTTCGTCGGGAACGCCGAGCGGCAGGCGGCGGTGATGCGCGAGCCGCCGCAGGTGAGCCAGCCGCCCGATACGGTGCCGTTGTCGCAGGAGGAAGTGGACACGGCGTTCGAGGGCCGCGATCTTGGTCCCTTCTCCTCCGTGTCGTCGCTGCGCCAGGCGGCCGCCATCCTCGAAGCAGCCGGCGGAGGCCCGCTCTCCCTCGACGAGGTCAACGACCGGCTTACACGCTTCAGCCAGTTTGCGCGTCTCGACGAAAGAGCGGTCAAGGCCTGGCGAACCAACCTCGTGCGCGTGGAAGACGATGGGTCGCTGCGCCTCGAGCGCTCGTCACCCGACCTGCCGGGCATGCGGCGCGACATCCGCCGCCTGGCCGTCTCCACGCTGCGCGAGCGCGCCTGGTCGGCGGGGTTCCAGTCGAAGGAGGCGGAGCTGGACATCGAGCGCGAGGCCCGGGACCGGCGTGACATGGAAGAAGCAAGGCGCACGCGCCGCGCGTTTCTCCACGTCGTCGTCCTCGACAGGATCGCTCGAGCCGCCGCCGTGATCGATGTGGCCCGCCGGGAGCTGCGCTCGTTCATCGGCAGCGCGCTGAGGGAGGTCCCCGCGCACCTCGAGGGCTACGACTTCCTCGCAGGCCTCGATCTCCGCCCCTCGCTGCGCGCCCTCGGCCTCGACCCGGACCGGTGGTGGCTGGCCGAGCTGAGGCCGTCGCAGCGAACCTTCCGCCCGGCCGGAACCGGGCGCGCGCTGCCGGTAGAGCTGAGGTCGATCGTGCAGGCGACGACGAACCGCCGCGGAGCGCCGGCCAACCCGAAGGAGTGGAAGAGCCTGCTCACCGGGCGATCGCCGGCGCGCCTCGAGGCGCGGCTCGCCCGCGACGCGGACGCGCTGTTCGCGCTCTACGAGTACGGCTCGCTGCACGGCGGCGTGCGGATGCGCCGCCGGCAGGGCGAGGCGCTGCTGCCGGTTTCGTGGTCGATGCGCGGGGACTTCGACTTCTGGTCGGTGGTGGAAGCCTCCATCCGGCGCCTGGTCCCGGTCCACCTCGTCGTCGGCTATCCCGCCGGCCTGTCGCCGGAGCCGTACAAGGATGCGGTCCCGGTCACAATCGTCGAGCGCGAGATGAACGGGCGTACGCTGTACGTCCGGGCTGGCGAAGACGGCGTCATAGCGATGGATCGAGCCGACGTCGCCGCCATCGGCCTGCCCGCCACGGCCACCGCGGCGATCGAGTCGCTCCGCCCGGCACACAGCCACCGCGGCGAGAGCCGCACCTGCCGGCTGCTCGTCACGCTGCACGGCATCTCCCCGCCAATCTGGAGACGCCTGCAGGTGGAGGCGTCGATGACGCTCGAGAAGCTGCACGACGTGATCCAGGCCGCGTTCGGCTGGACGGACAGCCACCTCCACGCCTTCCTGGCCGGCGACGAACGGATCGGCATTCCCCACGACCTGGACGACATCGCGACGGGCCTCGTCACGCGCAGCGGCCGCCTCGTGAGGCTCGCGGATCTCGTGGACCTCGGGTTCACCCGGTTCGCCTACGAGTACGACTTCGGCGATTCGTGGATGCACACGATCGAGGTGGAGGAGGTGAGACCCGGGCGTGAGGAGGGCGACGCGTGGGCGCGCTGCCTCGAGGGCGCCAGGGCCTGCCCGCCGGAGGACTGTGGCGGCGTGCGAGGCTACGAACAGCTGCTCGAGATCCTGTTCGACCCGCGACACCCGGAGTTCGAGCAGACACGCCGATGGGCTGCGCGCTTCGAGCCGGAACGGTTCGAACTCCGCGAGGCGAAACGCGGCGATCGCCGCCCTGAGGCAGTTCTGAAGAGCCGGCGCCGGACAGGGCCCAGCTAACGCTCGCGGCCTGGGCGGCGCGTCAGCCGAAGGCCGTGCTCGGCACACCATTCCCGCAGCGCGCGCGCGGTCTCTGCGGCCTCGAAGGTGTACCAGTCTTCGAGGCGTTCCGCCGACTCGAGAATCCGCTTGAAGCGCCCGTACGCGCCGCGGTGCCGGAACGCTTCGGCGATCTCCTCGTACCGGTTCGGGAGCCGCTCTTCCCCGAAGCGGAGCGCCAGGCGGCGGCCGAGGTCGAGGTCGTTCTTGTGGGGAACGGCGACGTACCGGTCGCCGTCATCGACGTCGTCGGGAAGCTCTTCGTCCTCGGTCTGCCAGTAGATTGCGCCGGTCTCGAGGGACACGAACGCCTGGTTGTCGAAGGGGCCGGCGGAGCTGACGAAGTTGAACGCCAGCTCGAGGTCGTCCTGATCGACGGCCACCGATGCGAGGCCGCTCGTTGCGGCAGGGAGAAGGTCCTGATCCAGCTCGCTCTGTAACGAGCGCAGCAGGTCGGTCCGTCCGAGCGCCTCCTCGAGTTGCCTCAGCGTAGCGCGGACCGAATCGACGTCGAGAGAGGCTCGGCGCTCGGCGAGAATGCCGCGGACGTCCTCGATGTCCTTCGGGCGCCCCGCGAGAATCTTCACCACGACGAGATCCTCGGGGCTGATGACCGGGATGCTGACACCGGCGATCGTGACGGGAACCGCGCGCGAGAGGAACGCCTCCTCGAGGCCCGGACCCGCAAGGACGACGTCCACGGGCAATTGACTGGGACGGTGAACGAAGGGCAGGACGCGAGTGCGGCGCACGAACTCGTCAGGGTCGCCGGTGCGGAGGGTGAAGCCGGCCTCCTCGAGCACCCTCACGAGCGGGCCGTGGTCGTCAGCGGGCAAACGGACGGTGACGTCCACGTCGGCCGTCAGCCTCGGCCGCCCCCAGATGACGGCCGCCTGCGCGCCGAAGAGGTACCAGGGCACCGCGAGGGACGAGAGGGCGCGCGCCAGCGCGGCGAGGAGTTCAGCGGGCCCAGGGTTCGGGGACGGCACGCAGCGCCTCCGAGAGTCGCAAATGAAGATCCAGGTCCTCCGCGCGTTCCCGGGCATCCGGCCAGCCAGGCTTCAGGGCGCGAACGTGCCGGCGGAGCATGTCGGCGCAGGCCAGGGCCTCGCTGGCGGTCATGGTCGCCTTTCGTCCTGCCCAGAAGCGCGCCTTGGCGTCGGTCACCGCGGCCCAGTCGCGTCGGGCGAAGGCCAGGATGTCGTCGCGGGTCATCCGATTCCGCATGATAGCAGAGGCGATCACGAGGGTGTCCCCGCGACGCCGGAAAACCGGCAGGAGTCCTTATTACTCCCGACCCCGCCTGCCCGGCTCGCCCGTCAGCTTGACCTCCTTGAAGTCGTGCTTCAGGTCATCGACGCGCACGTCTTCGTAGAGCCCCGGGAGCTTCACTTCCTTCTTGATGTTGTCCTTCGAGCCGACGTACCAGGCCACGGTGTAGGTGAAGGGGATGCTGACCGGGTACTTGCGCCAGGTCGAGCTCGCCACGACACGGGAATGCGGCGGCACCCGCACCGGCACGGACCAGGACACCTGCTCCTCCCTCGAGCTTGAGAACGAGCGGCCGGACCTGACTTCGGCAGACGACTCGAAGGACATACTGCCGCCGCCCTTGACGAGTTTGCCGCCTGCCTCGATCCAGGCCTCCGTCGTGAACCTCAACCCGAAAGCCGATTCGAAGGTCACCCTCGTTTCCTTCGCCAGCGTGAGCGTGTTCGTGTAGCTCGCCGCCTGCTCGACGGAGGTCTCGTTCGTGAAGTCCTGCGACGCGCATTGCTCGGGCGCCGCCTTCAGCCGGGCGAGGTCGAGCGCCTTCTCGTCGAAGTCGATCTTCTTGATGAAGTAGGGGGCGCCGAACTGGAACGTCAGGCTGGTGACGGCGCGGTACAGCGACGGGTGACGCTTGTGATTCGCCCACCCGCTGATGGTCCGCAGCGCGCCGCCTCCCGGGTCGGAGACGACGAACGTCCGCCCGCGCTTCTTGCCAAACTCCCGCTCAGTCCCGCGGTCGGTGACGAAACGCAGCCAGACGATGTAGTCCCTGGCAATCGCGCCCTCGACGCGCGTGATCCGTTCGCCATCCGGAACGTCCCACTCCGCCCACGAGAGGCCCGACACCGGCTCGGTGAAACCGTGGGAGAGCCCGATCCCGTCGCTCCCATACCGAAGACGGATCCCGTGGATGAACTCGGTCCCGTAGACGGCAACCCTCGTGATCGGACCCTTGCCGACCACCTCCTCGGGATCCGCGAACTGCTTGCAGCCCGAGTGGATCCTGCCGGTGTGCGTCGGGCTGATGGTTCCAAACCACAGGTCCCCGGGTGCCACCCGCTGCGCCGCGCCCAAGCCGGACGTCACGGTGGGAACGGAGGTCGCGCCTGGGCCGGATGCCGCGCTCGGACCGGATGTCGCGCCGTTCGCGGCCGGCAGTGAAACGAAGGCGGCGACGAGGGTGACGACGGCGAGCGGCGGATACTTCATGACGCGCCCCCTTTGGAAAACGAGACCCACAAGCCGGGCAGGCGACATGCGCAGGGCGGGCGACGGGCGAGGCGCGAAGGTCCGTCCTCTTTCCCGCACCTTCTTGCCGTCAACCAGGAGCCAGCCAACGGGTCGCCCGTCGATCAGCACGCGCACCCACCACTCCGTCCGCGGCTCCGATTCCAGGGCGAAGCCGGGGGGATCGCCGACGAGGTCGGGGCAGGGATCGGTGTCGATGACCTCACCGCGAACACGAACGAGGCAGCCGCCTTCCGCGCCGGACTGCAGGTAGTCGATCACCAGGCCGGCAGGAACGGGGAGGGAGACTGTGGGAACCCGGTCGCTGTAGTAGTCGTCTCGGGAGAGCCGGGACACCGGACCCAGGCGGCGCCCGGCGACGTGCGAGTCCTCGCGCGCCCTCAACCTTCCCGCCAGCGTGGTCCGGTGCAGGGTTTCATCGAAGTGCAGCGCCTGGCCTTTCTCGACGTGCAGCACCGGGGCGGCGGGCGCATCCCGGTGCGGCTCGGCGCGCGGCACCAGGGCGGCGGAGCCCGCCACCAGATCCGGACGACCCTCGCCGGGCCACATGTCGATCTCGAAGACGGCTGCAGCCTTGGCAGGACGCGCGGGCCAGCCCTCCTGCCAGCCAGTCGCGGGCGCCAGGCCGGCAAGAACGAATGCGAGCACCATCACGCGAGCGTGCCTGGGGATGGGTGCCATGACGGGGATCGCGCGGCGACCGGCACATGCTAGCACGCAGCACGGGCGTCACGAGGGTCACCTGCACAGTCACCTGCACAAGAACGACCGGCATGTGGACGGCGACAGGCCACTTCTGGGCCGCGGGCCCACACCCGCTGGACGATACGATAAACATACGATATAGTCGTGTCATGCCCAAGACGGCGATCTCCGTCACGCTCGATGTCGAGAACATCACCTGGCTCAGGGGCCAGGTCAGGGCGGCGGGGCTTCGCAGCGTGAGCGAACTGCTCGATCGCCTGGTCAGCGCGGCGCGCGAGTCGGGCCGGATCGGTCCGCCCCGCTCGGTAGTGGGAACGATCGACATCGCCGCCTCCGACCCGCTGCTGGAAGGGGCGGACGCCGCCGTCAGAAAGCAGTTCGACGGCGTTCTCGGTGTCCGGGCCCGGGTCGCCGAGCCGCACGGCGAGTACCGGGTGCCCAGCAAGTCGAGAAAACGAGGTGGCTGACCTGCAAGCCGCCGTCACCGACACGCATGCCCTGCTGTTTCACGCGGCCGGGGGACGGGCACTTGGGAAGAAGGCGGCGGCCTTCTTTGCCCGCGCCGAACGCCGCGAGGCGATCGTCTACGTCCCCGCTGCGGTCATGTGGGAGTGCAGCCTGCTGGCTCGCGTCGGCCGCGTGAACCTGCGCCGGAGCGTCCGGGGGTTCTTCGACGACCTCTTCAGCAACCCGGCCTACCAACCGCTCGACCTGACGCCGGCGGAGGTCTGCCTCGCCGACGAACTCCGATTCACCCGCGACCCGTTCGATGCCCTGATCGTTGCCGCGGCCTGCCAGGCCAACCTGCCGCTCATCACGCGAGACGCCGTGATTCGCTCTTCGGGCACCGTCAGCGTCGTCTGGTAAGGCGGTGACGCCTCATTGGGCCGTGGGGAAGCTGCGCGCGTGCGCTGAGGGTGCTGCCCACTCCAGCACCTGGCCGTCAGCGAGCAGCCGGGCGCGGAGCTTCGCGTAGCTCACCTCCTGCACCGCCACCCCGTCGTCGATCGCCATCGCGGCCGCCGTGGCCGCCGACTGGCCGAGGATCATGAACACCGGCTCCATGCGGATCGACCCGAACGCAATGTGCGAGCTGGACACGCAGACCGGCACCAGCAGGTTGTCGGCCTGGCCCCGCTTCGGCACCAGCGAGCTGTACGCGATCTCGTAGGGCCCCGGCGTCGCGACGCCGATGTCGCCCTCGTTCTGCACGTACCCGTCCGGCGTGATGTAGCGCTGCACGTTGTGCGAGTCGATGGTGTATGAGCCCATGCCGACCGGCTCGGGCGTGGGCCGTTTCTCCAGCAGGTCATTCTCGGTCATCACGTACTGGCCGACCATGCGGCGGGCTTCGCGGACGTAGAGCTGGTGCGGCCAGCCCCCGCTGTCGCGGAACTCGTCGCGCGCGAGCCCCCACCGCCGCATCTCTTCCTGCACCTCCTTCGGCACGCGCGGGTCGTTGGCAATGAAGTAGAGCAGCCCCTGCTGGTAGTCCTTGTGTTCCTGGACGATCTCGACACGCCGCTCGTACGACGCCTCGGGGTAGTCGTAGTTGAAGCCGATGTTGTCGGCGCTGAAGGGACCGTGATTGTTCGTGTCGGTCTTGCGGTTGGGGATGCGGTCGAACTTGTCGAACGTCTCGCGCCAGCCGGCCTGGAAGACGCGCAGGAGCAGCTCGTACTGCTTCGGGTCGTAGGCGGCCGGCTTCGGGAACGGCAGGCGGTTGTCGGGATGATCGGTGAGGCACGTGCGGAAGCAGTAGGCCTGCACGCGCCTGTCGCCGCTGCCGTACTCGCCCGGGGGCTCGGCGCTGACGCGCGGCAGCACGCCGCTCGTGGGATCGCCCGGCACCACGTAGGGGCTGATCTCCCACAGGCGCGGCGGCTTGTGCGCGGCGCCGGGCCGGCCAGGCGCCTCTGCCGCGGCCGTTGCCGCGGCGGCCGGGGCCGAGGGCGGGAAGGGGCCGAAGTGGTGGCGGTGGTGAAGCACGCCGGTCTGCACGCCGTTCCACTGCTCGCCGTAGACGTCCCGCCCCTCCCGGCCCACGTGGTAGTCGACGCCGGCGGCCGCCATCAGGTCGCCCTCGTACGTGGCGTCGATGAACATCCTGGCGGTGTAGGTCGTCCCGCTCAACGTCGTGATCGACACGATGCGCGCGCCGTCCTTCCGCACCCCCTTCGCGCGGTCGAGCCGCTCGTTCCGGCGGACGGGGATTTGATGCTCCCTGACGAGCTCCTCGAAAACCTTGTCCGCGACGTGCGGCTCGAAGATCCACATCGTCCGCAGCTCGCCGTCCATCGCGACGGTTCCCTGGCCCCGGTTGCCGAAGCTCTCGCGCGGCTCCCACGTCCAGGCTTCCGGCCTGTCGTAGTGCTTCCACACGCGGCGGTAGAACTCGCGCGACAGGCCGCCGATGACCGCCTTGTTGCCGGTGTCGGTCCAGCCCAGACCGCCGCTCGTCAGGCCGCCCAGGTGGGCGTCGGGCGAGACGACGATGACCGACTTGCCCATGGCCCTGGCCTGGACGGCCGCGATCACCGCGCTCGCCGTGCCGCCGTAGATGCAGATGTCGGCGCTTGCCGCCTGGGACCGCGATTGGGGCCAGGCGCCATTCTGCAAATCGGAGCGGCTGCCTTCCCGCAGGAGTGTTGCACCGAGGGCCGAGCAGGCGAGGACGACCGCGGCCGCGAGGGCGAGTGAAAGGGGTCGGGAGTAATTAGAAGTCATGCCGGGTTTCCGGCAGGCAGGGGTCGAGAGTATCGCCATGGCCGATAGCGTACACCCCTTTCCGGGTTATGCTTTGCGGCCATGAACAGGAGCTCAACGACCGCCATCGTCCTTCTTGCCCTGACGCTGTCGGGGGGGCGCGCCGAGGCACAACAGTCGAAGCCGGCGTACCCGCCGCACACGATCCCGAACTCGCAGCTCCGGGTGCTCCCGGTCAACGCGGCCGGCCGTCACTACCAGCTTCACGTCGGCCTGCCCGCGAGCTACTCGACCGACGCGGTGCGGCGGTACCCGGTTGTCTACGTCACCGATGCCTACTGGGACTTCCAGAAGATGGACGCCATCCGCGGCGGCCTCGTGTACGACAAGGTCGCCCCGGAGTTCATCATCGTTGGACTGGGCTACGCGGGCGAGAACCTCAACTACGGCCAGCTGCGCAGCTGGGAGCTGTCGCCGGCGCCCTTCGGCGGCGGCGGCGCCGACGCCTCGGGCCACGCGGCCGACTTCCTGCGCACGATTGAGACGGAGATCATCCCGCTGATCGAGCGCGAGTACCGGGCCGACCCGTCGTTCCGCGTCCTTGCGGGGGCGTCGCTGGGCGGGTTGTTCACGCTGTACTCGATGTACGCGCGGCCCGGCCTGTTCCACGCCTACGTTGCCGCCACCCCGGCGGTCGTCGTCGGCAACGACTGGCTGCTTGGTTTCGAAGAGAAGTTGGCGAAGGCGACCAAGCAGCTCAAGGCACGGCTGTTCGTCAGCGGCGGCGGCAACGAATCGCCTGCGTTCCTCTCGGGCATCCTGCGGTTCAACCAGCGCATCGCGTCACGGAAGTGGCCAGGGCTGGCTTACGAGTTCCGCATCATCGACGGCGAGAGGCACGCTGGCATGCAGCTCGAGTCGTACAACCGCGGCCTGCGTTTCGTGTTCGCACCGCTGGCCCCGGAGACCGGTCCGACGCCGGGACGGTAGGCACGCCCTCAGCGACGCGAGCGGCCGACGTGGGGCCGGCAGACGCGGGGCCGTACCAAACGTGTCGCATTAGTCACGGCCGACGTGGGGCCGTACCAAAGACGTCGCGTTTGTCACCAGACGCGGGGCCGTACCAAACATGTCGCGTTTTGCACGCCTGGGGTACGGCCCCCCTGTGCTGTCGCGTTTTGCACGCCTGGGGTACGGCCCCCGGTGCGTGTAGGATGGCGGGAGGGGGCATTTTGCAGCTCATCGACCAGCTGCGCGCCGAGCACGACCTGATCGAGCAGGTCGCCGGTGCGTTCAGGACCTTCGCGCGGCAACGCACCCGCGGCGAGGGCAGGGCGGCCGATGGCACCCGCTTCCTCGCCTTCTTCCGCCTCTACGCCGGCAGCTTCCACCACGGCCGCGAGGAGGACACGCTGTTCGTGGCACTGCAGCGCGACGCGGAGCTGCCGGGCGATCGTGGGCCGATCGCTGCGCTTCTCGACGACCACCACCGGATGGGAGGCTTGCTCGACCGGCTGGAAGCGGTGGCCGACAGCGACCCGGCGGCGCCCGATCTCGCCGCGCTCGCGCTCGACTACAGCGAGCAGCTCTGGCACCACATCGACGCCGAGAACTCGGTGCTGCTGCCGGAGAGCGGGCAGCGGCTGCGCCGCCACGGCATGCACGAGCTCCCGTCGCGCGCGCTGACCCCGGCCGAGAGCGCCGCGAGGGATGACGGGCGCGCGCTGCTCCTGGAGTACCCGCCGGTGCACGAGGCCGACGTGCCGCGAGGCGACGGCTGCGTGATGTGCCCCGCCTTCGCCAGGGATTGCGAGGGCCTGGAGCGCACGTGGTGGAACGAGCACGAGTGGGACGAGTTCGAGGATCACCTGCCCTCGGGGTGACCGGTGGGCGACTCTCGGCTTCGTCCGCGCGGTGCCGGAAAACCGGCACCAGTTCTTATTGCTCCCGACCCCGATCGTACGGCTACTTCCCGAACACCTCTTCGCGCGTCAGGAACCCGTCACCGATGAGAAGGCCCTCGAGGTTGTCCTTGTCCACCGCGATCGGGTCGAACATCATCGCCGGCACGTCCATCTTGCCGTTGTTCACGGCGGTGGCGGTGTCGATCTTCTCGCCCTTCGCCAGCAGCACGGCGTTGCGGGCGGCCAGGCGCGTCATGGTCCGCAGCGACTTGTAGACGGTCATCGTCTGCGTGCCGGCGACGATGCGCCTGGCAGCTTCGAGCTCGGCGTCCTGGCCCGAGACGGCCACCTTGCCCGCCAGGCCCCTGGCCTCGAGCACGCCGATGGCGCCGCCCGCCGTCACGTCGTTGCTGGCGACGATGGCGGCCACCTGGCCCCTGGCCTTGGCGAGGCCCTCCTCGGTGATCTTCGCCGCGGCCTCGGCGGTCCAGTTCTCGGCCCACCCGTCGGCGACCACCCTGATGGCGCCCTTCTTGATGGCGGGCTCGAGCACCTTCATCTGGGCCTCGCGCAGGATCTTCGCGTTGTCGTCGGTGGGTGAGCCGCCGATCAGGATGTAGTTGCCCTTGGGCGCCGCGGACAGGATGTGCGACGCCTGCAGCGTGCCGATGCGCGGCACGTCGAAGCCGACGTAGAGGGCCAGGTCGGCGTTCTGGATCAGCCGGTCGTAGGCGATCACCGGCACCTTCTGCGCGTTGGCCTTCTCGACGATTTCGGCCGCCTTCTCGGTGTCGTGAGCCACGATGATGAGCGACTTGACGCCCTCCGCAAGCATCTTCCTGGCCTGCTGGACCTGCCTGGCGTGATCGGAGTCGGCGACCTCCACCAGCAGGTCGCCGCCCATGTCGGTGACGATCTCCTGGATCATGTCGCGGTCGCGCCCCCAGCGCTCGTGCACGTTGTCGAGCAGGAGGCCGACCTTCACGCGCTCGGGGCCCTTTTCCGCGGGTGGTGTGCCGCTCCCGCCACCACAGCCGGTGATGGCGAGCGCGCCGACGAGTGACACGAGAGCGAATGTGC
>DAOPQX010000089.1:0-6750 GCA_035348395.1 Vicinamibacterales bacterium
TCCTTGCGCAACTCCTCGTAGGGGCGCTCCGGCGCGGGCGGCGCTCCGTACGACCCGCGCCTTGCTCCGACGCCGGGAAACTGGAAGCTGATGCCCGCGATCGGCGTCAGGGTGCTCTCCTCCCAGGTCCACCCGTCCAGGTTCATCACCGGCACCTGGCCCCCGAGCAGCCCGCCGGCCGGGAACACTGCCACGGTCGCCACGCCGTTGGCACGCGCAACCGGGATCGCCTCGCTGTCGTTGTGGTAGGCGACCACCGTTCGCAGCTGCGGGTTGTAGTCGAGCATCTCGGAGGTGTCCTCGAACCCCCGGGGCCCCGGCTCCGACAGGCCAACCGTCGTCCGCGCGTCGATCCAGCCTGGGTAGACCCCGGCCCCGGCCGCGTCGATCACCGTCGCCCCCGCCGGGACGTCAACCGATTCGCCCAGCGCCACGATGCGGCCGTCGCGGACGACGATGGTCCCGCGCTCGATCGCCGGGCGGGTCACCGGAACGATCTTCGCGTTGGTGATGGCCAGCGTCCCCTTGGCGAGGGACCCGGCCGTCATCTTCGGCGCCAGCCGCGCCAGGTCGCCCTCGTCCGCCGTTGCGGCCGGCGGCCTGATCGACGCCGGGCCGTCCGCGGCGCCGCTCGCCGCGGCCGCCTCACCCTTGCCCCGCCCACCCTTGCCTGCATCGCCCTTGCGGACCTCGGCCTTGGCACCCTTGGCCGCTTCGCCCTGGTCTGCCTTCGCGCCGCCCTCGCCCTCGGCCGCGATCAGCGCCGCCTTCTCCTTCGAGAGCGCCTCGATGCGCGCGAGATCGGCCTGGCGCTCGTAATACAAAGTCCCGTCGATGTAGGTCCGCTCGACGATCGCGTACGAGCTGAGCGGGTGATGCGACCAGAGAACGAGGTCGGCGTCCTTGCCAACCTCGATGGAGCCCACGCGCCGGTCCACCTTCAGCTGCCGGGCCGGGTTGATGGTGACCAGCGCGAGGGCCTCCTCCTCGGTCAGCCCACCCCACTTCATCATCTTCGCGGCCTCGCTGTTGAGCCGCCGCGCATGTTCGGCGCTGTCGGAGTTGATCGACACCACCACCTCCGCGCGCATCATCAGCGCCGCGTTGTACGGGATGGCGTCGATCGCCTCGATCTTGTACCCCCACCAGTCGGCAAAGGTACCGACGCCCGCACCATGCGCCGCCAGCTCGGGCGCAATCTTGTAGCCCTCGAGACCGTGCTCGAAGGTGGCGACCCTGAAGCCGAACTCCTCGGCCAGGCGCAGCATCATCAGCATCTCGTCGGCGCGGTACGCGTGCACGTGCGCCAGCCGCCGCCCCTCGAGCACCTCCACCAGCGGCTCGAGCTGCAGGTCGCGGCGGGGCGCGAGGCCGGCCTCGCCGGCCTGGGATCGCCGCTCGTACTCCCGCCAGGCGCGCTGGTAGGCCTTGGCACGCGTGAACGCGTCACGGATCACGAACTCGACACCCGGGCGGCTCGCCGGGTAACGCCGCGGCCCGGTCTGCCCGAACTGCCGCATGTCTTTCGGGTTCTCGCCCAGGGCGAACTTCAGCCCTGGCAGCGCCCCGTCGAACACCAGATCCTCGGCCCGCGACTTGCCCCACCGCAGCTTGATGACGGTGTTGGTTCCGCCAATCGGGTTCGCGCTGCCGTGGAACACGCTCGCGACGGTCAGGCCGCCCGCGAGGTCCCGGTAGATGTCGACGTCAGCCGGGTTGAGCACGTCCATCACGTTGGTCATGGAGCTGACCGTCGTCCCCCCCTCGTTGGTGGAGTCCGATGCGATGTGCGAGTGCTCGTCGACGAGGCCCGGACTGAGGAACCGCCCGGCTGCATCGACCACCGCGGCCCCGGGCGGGATCGGGACGCTTGCGCCGACGGCGACGATCTTCCCGTCGCGAACGACGACGGTGCCGTTGGGAATCGTGCCCTTGGTGACCGTGAGCACCGTGGCGCCCTTGATGGCGATCTCGCGGCCTTGCCCGGCGGCCGGGGCGGCCGCCGCCAGAATCGACACGATCGCCATCGCGCCTAAAGTGCAGCGAAGCATGGTCTGCCTCCGAGGGTGGGTTCCAGGTCGTGCTGGGGGCGCCGGGGCGGGAGAAGTATAGTGCAGGAAGGGAGCACGACGCGCCGGGAGCGTGTCCGAGCCAACCGCGCGGACACGCTCCTCACGCAACGCCAGGCGGCCTAGAAGCGGAAGGCGAGACCGCCGGTCACCTGCCAGAAGTCGAAGTCGCCGAAGTCCACGTCGAACCCGGCCCCTTCGTCATTGTCCGAAACGCTCCGGAAGTAACGCACGTCGCCGCGCAGGCCCACGTTGGGGGTGAAAAAGCCCATGACGCCTATGCCCGCGTTGACGCCGAAGTCGTTGCGCGAGATGTCGAACAGGTCGTTCGCGCCACCGCCAATCCGGGAGCGCAGCACGCCGATGCCGCCCGAGACGTACGGACGGATCTGCTGTTCGTCACCAACCGGCGCGCCGACGATCAGGTTGCCCATCCAGCTCCACACGTTGTTGTCCCCGATCAGATCCTCGTCGTTGAAGAACTGGGACGTGTAGAGGAAGGTGGTCTCGAACCCGATGATGCCGCCGCCCATGTAGCCGAGCGAGACGCCGACCGGGGGCTTGCGGCTGTCCTCGTTGGTGTCGCCACCGAAGTTCACGCCGATGAGCGGCGAAACGAACCAATCGGCCCTGGCAGCCGGGGCGGCCAGCAACACCGCCACCAAGGCCATCAGCACAACTCTCTTGACGTTCATACCTCCTCAACTCCTTCCAGTTTTCTTCAGATACCCGCCGCATTGCATTGCAATCGACGTGCCCCAGAAGGGTCGAGCCGTCTGTGAAAGGCAGAGGTGCCCACTGCCGACGGTATTCAGTTGGCAGCGGTGGCGTCAGGCGAGCTGTTGGACCAGTTCCCAGGCCCGGCGGACGTGCCGTTCCTCCGTGCGCAGGTTGCCCACGGCTAGACGCAGCACGAACCGGCCGTCGAGCTTGGTGTGCGAGAGGAACACCTCTCCGGTGGCATTCAGGCGATCGAGCAGCAGCTGGTTCCGCATCTCCAGCTCGTCCTCGGTCCACCCCCTGCCCCGGGGCCTCGAGCGGAAGCAGACAACGCTGAACGGAACGGGGGCGAGACGCTCGAAGTCGGGATGTTCGTCGACCCATGAGGCGAACAGCCGCGCCAGCCGCATGTGCTCGCCAAGCCGTTCCCGAATCCCCTCGGCTCCAAAATACCGGAGGATCATCCACAACTTCAGAGCGCGGAATCGGCGGCCCAGCTGCACGCCCGTATCCATGAGGTTGCGCACCGCGCCAGCCTCGCTGGTCCGAAGGTACTCGGGCGTCAGCGCGAACGCGCCGACCAGGACGTCCATGCGCCGCGTGTAGAACGCGCTCAGGTCGAACGGGGTGAAGAGCCACTTGTGCGGGTTCACCACCACCGAGTCGGCGCGGTCGACGCCGCGCAGGATGTGCCGGTACTCGGGGACGATCGCGGCCACCCCGGCGTACGCGCAGTCCACGTGCAGCCACGCCCCCTCCCGCGCGCAGATGTCGGCAATCGCCTCCACCGGGTCGACGCTCGTCGTGGAGGTGGTGCCCACCGTGGCGACGACGGCGAGCGGGACGATGCCGGCCCGCCGGTCTTCCGCGATCGCCGCCTCGAGCGCGTCGGGGCGCATCCGGAAGTCTCCGTCGGCGGGGATCTTCCGCAACCCGTCGTGGCCAATCCCGATCAGGATCGTCGCCTTGTCGATGGAGGAATGCGCGTGCTCCGAGCAGTACACCCGGTAGCGCGGCAATTCGGACCGCCCGGTCATCCCCTCTCGCCGCACGCCGGGCACCGCCGCCTCGCGCGCGGCGGCCAGGGCATGCAGGCTCGACACCGAAGCGGTGTCGTAGATGACGCCCTGGAAGGCCGCCGGCAGCCCCATCAGGTCGCGCAGCCACGAGGTTGCCACCTCTTCCAGTTCGGTGACCGAGGGCGAGGTCCGCCAGAGCATCCCCTGCGCGTTCAGGGCCGCCGACAGCATCTCCGCCAGCACGCCCGGGCCGCTCCCCGAGATGGCGAAATAGGCGAAGAACCCGGGGTGGTTCCAGTGCGTGATGCCGGGAACGATCACGCGTTCGAAGTCCTGCAGGATGGCGTCGAACGCCTCGCCCCGCTCGGGCGCCGCGGCGGGCAGCGCGCCGCGCACCTCGCCCGGCCTCACGCGCGACATCACCGGGTAGCGCTCGGGCTCGGCGAAGTACCGCGCAATCCAGTCCACGACCCGGTACCCCTCGCGCCTGAACGTCTCGGGGTCCATGTCACCGAACGGCTTGTCGGACACGGGCAACCTCGAAGGAGAAAAGGGGGTCGTGGAGAACCCCGCCGACAGCCTACTTCCCGGGGACTGCCTTGCCGTGCTGTTTCAGATACGCCAACCCGAACTCGCGGACAGCCGGCCGCATACCCTCGCTCAGGCTCGGCACCTCGGCCATCGCCTTCTCCACGCTCCAGAGGTCGATCATGACGCGCTTGATCGCGAGCAGCATCGCGGCACGGCCGCCGCTGGCGCAATAGATGAGCATCGGCTCGTTCGACCTGTCGCGGGCGATCTCGAGGAAGCGGTCGATCGGCTCGGGCGTCGGGTTGGACGAGGAGAAAGGCACGTGGAAGTAGCGCAGGCCGGCCTGGGCGGCCGCCTTCTCGATCGCCGAGAGGTCAACCCCCTCCTCGCCGGCGGTGCGAAGGTTGACGATCGACACGAAGCCCGCCTTGCCGACATCGGCTGCAGCCTCGGGCGTCACCGCCCCGGCGCACGCGACAGTGGAGTCGACAGGGGTGAAGTTGCGGATGCCTGGCGGCGAGGCCGGCACCTGCGGGAAGGCGGCGGAAGGCAGGGCGAGGAGCGGGAGGATCAGGGCCAGGGCTGCGGCAAGTTTCTTCATTCCTCCGTCATTCTAATCCTGGTGCCTTCGCCCCGCCGGATTCGCCCGAGCGGCCCGCTAACTGGGCTATCGCCTCACCCTCACCCGGAACTCCTCCCTGGTGCGCACGCTCAACACCGTTCCGGCTGGCAGTTCGACCCGATCGCGCCCTGGAGCGGTGACGGCGGCACCCGCCGCCCCAAGCGCTCCCCCGATGGCGGCTCCCCGGCCGCCGCCGAGGATCGCTCCCACCAGCGCACCGCCGGCGGCCCCGCTGCCGAGCCGGCCGAGGCTCGGCGCACGGCCGCCCACGTCGCGCGTCACGGGTTCGGTGTCGATCTCCACGCGCTCGC
This sequence comes from Vicinamibacterales bacterium, assembly GCA_035348395.1. Lineage (GTDB taxonomy): Bacteria > Acidobacteriota > Vicinamibacteria > Vicinamibacterales > Fen-181 > JARKSS01. The sequence goes on from DAOPQX010000089.1 coordinate 5,273, forward strand.
CGCCTGGCAGCTCGATCGTGTCGAAATGCACCTCCAGGCGAGGCCCCTCCTTGCCCGAGGGCGTCTTCTCGACCAGCGTCGCGGTGCCCAGCACCCTTGCCCCCGTGGGTACCGCCGCGCGTCCGCCGACCATCACATCGCGGATGACCCGGGCCACCACCGGCTCTTCCTCGCCCACGTCCGGCGTGGTGACGAGCGTCTCGAGCTGGAGACCGAGAACGGCGTCGGCAGGCACGGCAAGCTCGTCTGGAACGGCAGGACGCGGCGTCGCGTTGGCCGGCACTGACCGCTGGCGGACCGGCCGGTCGGGCGCCTGCGGGGAGAACGGGCCGGGATCGGCCATCCCGGCCCCTGCGGCCAGGATTCCCGCGGCAGCTAGCATGACGGCGAATGGGGCGCTGGTCATCTCTGGCGGCGGCAGCAGCGGCAGGTCGGCACCCGCCCGAAGGGGATTCAAGAGGCGTACCCCCAGGAACAGGCCAGATTTGTGGGGGTTTCCTCCGGCCGGACCCTGGAACGTCCTCTCCGGTTGTCGCCCGGCGGGGTCGGTTTCGAGGTGCGGCGTGCCGGGGATGCCGCATAATGGGCGACCGATGAAGCTGGCCGACCACTTCACCCGATCGGGTGACTTCCTCTTCCGCTGGCGGGGCTACCTGCCGCTGGTGATGCTGCCGTTCTTCGCCCTCGGTCTTCTCGACGCCGGGCTGCCGCAGCCGGTGCCCGCCTTCACCCGCGGTGTACAGGTCGTCGCCGTGGCGATCGCGCTGGCCGGCCTAGCCGTCCGCGTGGTCGCCATAGGCACCGCCGCCGAGGGAACCTCCGAGCGAAGCACGGTCAACCCGCGAGCCTCGCGGCTTCGCACGACCGGACTCTACTCGCTGATGCGCCACCCGCTCTACGCGGGCAACACGGTCACAGCGATCGGCCTGGCCGCCTTCACGACGCGTTGGTACCTGCCGGTCATCGTCCTGCTGCTGGGGCTGCTCTATCACGAGCGGATCGCGGCCCGGGAGGAGGCGTTCCTCGAGGATCGGTTCGGCAAGGCGTTCAGGGAGTGGGCCGACCAGGTGCCGGCGATGCTTCCGCTGGTCACACGCTACCGCCGCGCGGACGTCCCGTTCGGCTGGCGCCGCCCGCTCGGCTCCGAGTTCCACGGCCTGATGACCATCGCTTCGGTGGTGTTGGTCCTCGACCTCTTCCGTAGCTGGCTGGCCACGGGGCGCCTGGTGTTCGACGCCCTCTGGACCGGGCTGTTCCTGGCCGCCGCGGCCCTCTTCGCCGGCTGCACGGTGCTGAAGAAGACGACGAGCGTGTTCGAGGCGCGAGGGTAGCGGGGTAGCGGATCAGATCGTGCCGGAGGTGCAGAGGGTGCAGGAGGTGCAGGAGGTGCAGTGCCGATGGTGCTGGAGGTGCTAGAGGTGCAGTGCCGATGGTGCTGGAGGTGCTGGAGGTGCCGTGCCGATGGTGCTGGAGGTGCT
>DAOPQX010000089.1:6850-11182 GCA_035348395.1 Vicinamibacterales bacterium
GGTGCTGGAGGTGCTGGAGGTGCCGTGCCGATGGTGCTGGAGGTGCTGGAGGTGCAGTGCCGATGGTGCTGGAGGCGCAGTGCTGATGGTGCCGGAAGTGCTGGTGCCGAGAGTGCCGCTTGCTGACGATCCCCTACACCCGCACCTTTGGCACCACCAGCACTAGCACCCGCGGCACCTCCTGCACTTCCAGCACTTCCAGCACGACCACGTGAATGATCAGCGATCTCTGCGTACGCCTCCGCGTCTCCGTGTCTCTGCGGCCTGCCGCGCCGTAGCGCAAAGCGCGAAGGCGGGTTGAACGTGGACAGGCCGCCACGTCTGTCAGGAGCCCGTCGCGAGCTTGTCGGCCTCGGCGGCGCCTGCGAAGTCCTTCTCGGTGAGCCCGCCCTCGCTGTGCGTCGAGTAGGACAGCGTCACGCGGCGGTAGTTGATGGTGATGTCGGGGTGGTGATCGGCCGCTTCACAGCCCGGCACCAGGCGGTTGACGAAGGCCACGGCCTCCGGGAAGCCCCCGAAGGTGAACTGCCGGACGATGGCGTTGCCCTCGAGGCGCCACCCGTTCAGCTGTGGCAGCCGGCGCTCGATCTCGTCTCTTGGAAGCAGCATCGAAACTCCTAGCCCCTGACCTTCCTTCCCCGGAACAGCGACCACCCCATGACCGCGGCGCCAAGCAGCCAGCGCGACATCCTCCCGCCCGGCCGCGGGTCCGACGCGAGAGCCGCGGGGTAGGCGGCCATACCGGGGGCGACCGTGGGGAGCGAGGGCTCACGGCGCCGCCGCTCCTCTTCCTCGCGCAGCCGCCGCTCGCGGTCCCTGGCGGCCAGCCGTCCCAGCTTCCTCTTCTCGCCGGGCCTCTTCTCGCCGGCCTCCTTGCCGTACGGCGAGGCGTGCTCGATCTCGGCGTTCATCTCGGCGCCCACGAGGATCGACAGTCCGGTGATGTAGAGCCAGAGGAGCGCGATGATGATCCCGCCGATCGTGCCATACGTCTCGTTGTAGTCGGCGAAGTTGGTGACGTAGAAGCGGAAGCCGAGCGACCCGCCAATCCAGAGCAGTGTCGCCACCAGCGAGCCCGGCGTGATCCACTCCCACTGCTGCTCGGCGTCCGGCCCGAAGTAGTAGATGAAGCCGATGGCGACCGCCACCAGCAGGAAGACGAGCGGCCACTGCGCGATCTTCCAGGTCGTCGCGAAGGCGCCGCCGAGGCCCGCGCTCTCGGCAATCCGCTCCGCCAGCTGGGGACCGACCACGATGAGGGTGAAGGAGACGAGGATGAAGAGGCCCACCGCGACGGTGAGGCCGATCGCCAGCAGGCGGACCTTCCACCAGGGGCGCCCCTCCTCGATCTCGTAGGCCTTGTTCAGGGTGTCGATGATGCCGGTCATCGCGCTCGAGGTGGACCACAGCGTGCCGAGGAAGCCGATCGTCAGCAGGCCGCCGTTCCGGCTGTTCGAGATGGCGGCCAGCTGCTCCTGCACGATCTTGACGACGTCGCCCGGGGCGAACCGGACGAGGGCCCCGGTGATCTGGTCGATGGCCTGCTGGAGCGGGAAGAAGCTGGCGAGGGCCACGAGGAACAGCAGGGCCGGGAACAGCGCCAGGAAGAAGTAGTAGGCGAGCTGCGCCGCGAGGCCTGTGATCCCGTCGTCGATCGAGTCCTTCGCCGTGCGCTTGATCAGCTCCCACCAGGAGAACGGCAGCTTGAAGGCCGCGAACATGCCACCGGTTCGTGCAACAGGGCTGCCAGCGAGGATCTGTGCTATAACCCGCCGTGCCGCCGGCACGGAGGCCGGCGCCACCGCTGGCAGGAGATCCGCGATGTTGTCACCGAGGTTCCACGGCCCGACCGCCGCCACCGCGATTGCCCTCACCCTGATCCTCTCGGCTCCCGCGCTCGGCCAGGGGACCAGGGCCCCGGCGCAGAAGATCGACGCCGAGTACACCGCGAAGATCAAGGAGTACACCCAGGACCCGCGGGTCATCACCGAGCTGGTCGATCACCTGCCGGCGTCGGCAACGGTGCCGACGCCGCTGAAGTTCCTCGGCCGGATCCCGGGTACACCGGACGAGCTGACGTACTACAAGGACATCCTCCGCTACATGGAGGCGCTCGAGAAGGCGTCGCCGCGCGTGAAGCTGCTGCGCATCGGCAAGAGCGAGGAAGGCCGCGACATGATCATGGTCTTCGTCGCCGACGAGGCGACCATCACCGGCCTCGAGCGCTACCGGAAGATCCTCAACGACCTCGCCGATCCCAGGACGCTCACCGAGGCGCAGGCGCGGCAGCTCATCGCGACCGGCAAGCCCATCTACTGGGCGACTGGCAACCTCCACTCCCCGGAGACCGGCAGCGCCGAGATGCTGATGGAGCTGGCCTACCGCCTGGCCGTCGAGGAGACGCCGTTCATCCGCGACATCCGCAACAAGGTGATCGTCGCCCTGACGCCGGTGCTCGAGGTGGACGGGCGCGAGAGGGTGGTCGACAACTTCTACTTCAAGAAGAAGACGGGGCAGACCCTGCCGCTGACGTGGTGGGGCCAGTACGTCGCGCACGACAACAACCGCGACGGTCTCGGGGTCGGCCTCGCGCTGACCGAGAACGTGCTGCGGGCCTTCCTCCACTGGAAGCCGACCGTGCTGCACGACCTCCACGAGTCGATCCCCTACCTCTACGTCTCGACCGGGGCCGGGCCCTACAACGTGAACCTCGACCCGGTGGTCACCGACGAGTGGTGGATGCTCGCCAAGCACGAGGTCAGCGAGATGACCAAGCGCGGCATCCCCGGCGTCTGGACGGGCGGCTTCTACGACGGCTGGACGCCGAACTACCTGTTCTTCATCGCGAACCTGCGCAACAGCATCGGCCGCTTCTACGAGACGCAGACCTACGGGCCGCAGAACCAGGAGATCAAGCTGGGCGCGACGCAGACGAGCCGCGAGTGGTACCGGCCGAACCCGCCGCTCCCGTCGATCAAGTGGGGCCCTCGCAACAACGTGAACATGCAGCAGAGCGCCCTCCTGTTCGCGCTGCAGTACACGGCACGCAACCGCGACCTCCTGCTCGAGAACTTCTACCTCAAGGGCCGGCGCGCCGTGGAGCGCGGCCGAAGCGAAGCCCCGCACGCCTGGGTCATCCCCGCCAGCCAGCACCGGCGCGGCGAGGCGGCGGCCACCGTGAACATGCTCCGGATGCAGGGCGTCGAGGTGCACCGGGCTGGCGGCGCGTTCAAGGCCGGCCGCGTGGCGGCGGAGCCGGGCGACTACGTGGTCCGCATGGACCAGCCCTACGGCGTGCTGGTGAAGACGCTGCTCGGCACGCAGTTCTTCCCGCCGCAGAACCCGTCGCCCTACGACGACACCGGCTGGAGCGTCCCCCTCATGCGGAACCTGGCCGTCCACCGGGTGGACGACAAGTCGATCCTCGACCTGCCGGCGACGCTGCTGACGGCGGACGTCCGGCCCGAGGGGGGCATCTCGGGCTCGGGGCGCGTGCTGATCGTCGAGCACAACGCCGACAACGCGCTCGTGACCTTCCGCTTCGCCCTGCCGGCGGTGAGGATGCTGGCGGCCGAGGCACCCTTCGAGGCGGCCGGGCGGAAGTTCGAGGCGGGCGCCTTCCTCGTCCCCGACGCCGACCCGGCTGTCGTCTTGCCCGTGCTGAAAGAGCTGGGGCTCACCGCCCACGCGGTGGCCGCGGCGCCCGAGGTCAAGACGCACGAGCTCGACGTGCCCCGCATCGGCTACGTCCACTCCTGGCAGCGGACGCAGGACGAGGGGTGGGTGCGGATGGCGTTCGACAAGTTCAAGGTGCCCTACACCTACTTCGGCGACACCAGGCTGCGCGAGGGAAACCTGCGCGCGAAGTACGACGTGATCGTCTTCCCTCACGTAGGCGGTACCCCGCAGTCGCAGGTGAACGGCCTGCCGATGACCGGGGATCCCCTGCCGCACAAGAAGTCGGAGCTGACGCCCAACCTGGGCGTGCAGGACTCGGCTGACGACATCCGCGGCGGCATGGGTCTCGAGGGGCTGGCCAACCTGGCGGCGTTCGTCCGCGAGGGCGGGCTGCTGATCACCGAAGGATCGACGGCGACGATCTTCCCCGCCTACGGCGTCACGCAGGGCGTCAGCGTAGACGAGGCGCCTGGCCTGTTCGCGCGGGGGGCTATTCTCAAGGCGGTATTTGCCGATCGCAAGAGCCCGATCGCTTACGGGTACAATGCCGATCGCCTGCCGGTGTACTTCAACCAGGCGCCGGTGCTCTCGGTGGGCGTGGGCGGCTTCGGCCGGGGCGGCCAGCCCATTCCCGGCGTCGGCATGAACCTCACG
>DAOPQX010000090.1:0-11044 GCA_035348395.1 Vicinamibacterales bacterium
GCCTCCGGCGTGTTCGAGATCACGACGAAGCGCGTCTCGTTGGCCGGTTCGTCCGCGATCCCCTCGGCGACGACCTCGAGGCCGTACAGCGTGGCGGCGAGCGGGCTGGCGATGACCCCGGCCGTGCGCACCCCCTCGAACATCAGCCACCGCGCGGCCCCCGCCGTGTCGTAGAACGGCTGTGCCTCGAGGCCGTGCGCCTCGATGAACGCCCGGCATTGCACGAGCGCCTGCGGGTGCGAGTAGACCGTTCGGAGCGAGCCCAGCCGCGTGCCCGGCAGGGCGAGCAGGCACTGCGCCACCGGCACGACCACCTCTCCGACAATCGAGACGTTGCGCGCGACGAGGAGGTCCGAGACGTCGGCCACCTCGCCGCCGAGCGAGTTCTCCACGGGCACGACCCCGCGGTCGAGGAGGCCGCGCGCGACCCCGTCGAACACGTCGGCAAACCCGCGGCACGGGATCGGGACGAACCGCGCGTCCCACGCCAGGCACGCCATCTCGCTCCACGCGCCCCGCTCTCCCTGGAAACCGGCCAGGCCACGGCCGTCCTTCCGGATCCGCTCGCCCTCGCCGGCGATCGCGCGGAAGAGACCGGCCACGAAGTCGTTGGTCAGCAGCCCGCCCGGCGCGGGCGGCGTGGCGGGTTCCGCCGGCTCGCGGCGGGATGAGGGGACCGCCTCCTCGAGGCGGCCGGCGCGAAGCGCCAGCTCGAGGCGCTCGTCGATCAGGCGCAGGATCTTCCTGTCGGCGTCGGCCATCCGGGCGCGAGCCTCGGCGAGCGCCTGGGCGACGGCGTCACCGGCACCGCCAGGCGATTCGCCAGGCGTCACCGCCCCTCCGGGATCCCGACCGGTTCGATGAACGGCATCATCGCCCGCAGCCCCCTGCCGACCTCCTCGATCTGGTGGCACCGCTCCGCGCGCCGGGCCTGCTCGAACCAGGGGCGGCCGGCCGCGTTCTCCTGGATCCAGGCCTTCGCGTAGCTGCCGTCGCGGATCTCCTCGATCAGCCGCCGCATCTCCTGGCGCACCTGCTCGCTCACGATCCTCGGCCCTGCGGTGTAGTCGCCGTGCTCGGCGGTGTCGCTCACCGAGTAGCGCATGTAGCTCAAGCCCCCGCGATAGATGAGGTCCACGATCAGCTTCAGCTCGTGCAGGCACTCGAAGTAGGCGACCTCGGGCTGGTAGCCGGCCTCCACGAGCGTCTCGAACCCCGCCTTCACCAGCGCGCTGACCCCGCCGCACAGCACCGCCTGCTCGCCGAACAGGTCGGTCTCGGTCTCCTCGGCGAAGGTCGTCTCGATCACGCCGGCGCGCGTGGCGCCGATCCCCTTCGCGTAGGCGAGCGCCACCTGCCGCGCCTGCCCGCTGGCGTCCTGGTGCACGGCCAGCAGGGCGGGCGTTCCGCCCCCTTCCCGGAAGACCTCGCGCACCCGGTGGCCCGGCGACTTGGGCGCCACCAGCGCCACGTCCACCTCTCCCGGGGGTGCGATCGTACCGTACCTGATGTTGAAGCCGTGCGCGAACATGAGGGTGCGCCCCGGCGCGAGGTGCGGCGCGATGTCACGCTCGTAGATTGCCGGCTGCGCCGTGTCGGGCGCGAGCACCATCGTGAGATCGGCCCATCGTGCCGCGTCGGCCGGGGAGGTGACCTCCAGCCCCTCGGCCTCGGCCTTCGCGCGCGACGCGCTCCCCGGCGGCAGGCCAACCCGGACGGTGACGCCGCTGTCCCTCAGGTTGAGGGCGTGCGCGTGACCCTGCGATCCGTACCCGATGATCGCCACCTTCCGGCTGGTGACGAGAGAGAGGTCGGCGTCGCTGTCGTAGTACATCCTCGCCATTGATTCCTCGCTTCAAGCGGCCCCTGCCGGCGCCGCGGCCCGCGGCCCCCGGCACATCGCCAGCCGGCCCGACCGCGCCACCTCGATCACGCCGAACGGCCGCAGCACCTGCAGCAGCCCGTCCACCTTGTCGTCGGTGCCCGTCGTCTCGATCACGAGCGAGTCGGCCGCGACGTCCACGACGCGGGCGCGAAACACCTGCACCAGCTGCATGATGCCGGCGCGGGCGTCGGGCGGCGCGGCAACCTTGATCATCGCCAGGTCGCGGACGACGATCGGAAGGTCGGAGACATCTTCCACCTCGAGCACGTCCACCAGCTTCGCCAGGTTCGCCGCCAGCCGGCGGGCGCCAGCCGGATCGGTGGCGACAAACAGCGTCACGCGGGAGACGCCGGGAGCCTCCGTTCGGCCGATCGTCAGCGACTCGACGGCGAACGCGCGGCGCCTGCAGAGCGACGCGATCCGCATGAGAACGTCCGGCCCGTCGCGTGCGAGGACGACCAGGATGCGCGTCACCGGTTACGCCCCTTTCCCGGCAGGTGACGGGACCGCGCGCGGGCGGGGTTGCGGCCGGCGCAGCATCTCGTGAAGGCTCGCACCCGACGGCACCATCGGGTACACCAGGTCGTCGGCCTCGACCTTGAACTCCACGAGAACGGGCCCCGCCTGCCGGCGCGCGGCTGCGATCGCGGGGCTGACTTCCGCCGGTGTCTCGACGAGGTGGGCGGGAATGCCGTGGGCCTCGGCCAGCTTGCAGAAGTCGGGGCTTGCCATCGGCGTCGCGGTGTAGCGCTTGCCGTAGAACAGCTCCTGCCACTGGCGCACCATCCCGAGGTACGCGTTGTTGATGACCGCGATCCGGAGCGGCAGCCGCTCCTGCACCACCGTGGACAGCTCGCAGGCCGTCATCTGGAACCCGCCGTCTCCGGCGATCACCCAGACCTCGTCGCCGGGGCGCGCGACCTGCGCCCCGATGGCGGCCGGCAGGCCGAAGCCCATCGTGCCCAGCCCGCCCGAGGTGATGAACGAGCAGGACCGCTCGGGCCGGTAGTACTGAGCGGCCCACATCTGGTGCTGGCCCACGTCGGTCACCACCAAAGCCTTCCCCCGCGTGTGCTTCCACAGTGCGGAGACGATGTGCGCCCCGTGCAGCCGCCCGTCGCCAGGCAGGTTGAGGATGTCGCGCGCGCCGGCCGCCCGACGCGCGGCGCGAATCTCGCCGAGCCACTCGTCGCGGCTGCCGGGTTCGACGAGCGTGAGCAGGGCGGGCAGCACGCGGGCGAGGTCGCCCTCGATGCCGACGTCCACCTCCACCACCTTGCCGATCTCGGAGGCGTCGATGTCCACGTGGACGCGCCGCGCCTTCGGCGCGAATCCGCGCGCGTTCCCGACGGCCCGATCGTCGAAGCGGGCGCCGAGCGACACCACCAGGTCGGCTTCCTGGACCGCCTGGTTGACCCAGGCGTCGCCGTGCATCCCGGCCAGCCCGAGGTTCAGCGGGTGCGAGGCGGGCAGCGCGCCGAGGCCGAGCAGCGTGGAGGCGACCGGGATCCCGGCCCGCTCGGCGAGCGCGCGCAGCGGGCGCGACGAGCCCGGCGCGATCGCGCCATGCCCGGCCAGGATCACCGGGCGCCGGGCCGACGCGATGAGCGCCGCCGCGGCGCGGCACGCCGCCATGTCGAGCGGAGGGGCTGCCGGGCGGCGAGGCCGCCGCGCGACCGGCGCGTACTCCTCGGACGCGCAGCGCGACTGCTGGGCATCCTTGGTGATGTCCACCAGCACCGGGCCGGGCCGCCCGGACGAGGCGACGTGGAAGGCCTCGGCGATCGCCGGCGCGATGGCCGAGGCGTCGGTCACCAGGTAGTTGTGCTTGGTGATGGGCATCGTGATGCCGGTGATGTCCACCTCCTGGAACGCGTCGAGCCCGAGCTGCGACGAGCCCACCTGGCCGGTGATGCAGACGATCGGCGAGCCGTCCATCATCGCGGTGGCGATGCCGGTCACCAGGTTGGTGGCCCCCGGCCCCGACGTGGCCATGGCCACGCCCACGCGGCCGGTGGCCCGCGCGAAGCCGTCGGCCATGTGCGCGGCCGCCTGCTCGTGGCGCACCAGGACGTGGCTGATGCCCGCGTGCGGGAGCGCGTCGTAGATGGGGAGGATGGCCCCGCCCGGGTACCCGAAGACGTGCGTGGTGCCCAGCCGGGCCAGCGTCTCCCACACCGCCTGGGCGCCGGTGAGCGACGGTTCGGGCCGGCGGGCCGCCTGCCCCGGGAACGAGATCTTCGGCATAGGCCTCCTACTCGAGCACGGCGCCGAGCGCCGCGGACGAGACCGCGCGCGCGTAGCGGTTCAGCACACCGGCCCGGTAGCGGGGAGGGGGCTGGCGCCAGGCGGCGAGGCGCTCGGCCACCTGTTCCGGCGTCAGCTCGACTTCCAGGAGGCGTTGCCCGATGTCGAACCGGACGACGTCGCCGTCGCGCACCGCGGCGATGGGTCCGAGGCAGGCCGCCTCGGGCGACACGTGGCCGGCCATCAGCCCCCGCGTCGCCCCCGAGAAGCGCCCGTCGGTCACGAGGGCGACCGAGTCGCCGAGGCCCGCCCCGTTGACGGCCGCGGTCACGGCGAGCATCTCGCGCATCCCCGGGCCGCCGCGCGGCCCCTCGTTGCGGATCACGATGACGGTGCCCGGCGCGATCCCGCCGCCTTGCACCGCCTCGAACGCCGCCTCTTCCGACTCGAAGACGCGCGCGGGTCCCTCGTGCTGCCGGCGTGTGTACCCCGCCACCTTGACGACGCAGCCGTCGGGCGCCAGGTTGCCCTTCAGGATCACGAGCCCGCCGCTCGGCGAGATCGGCCGGTCGAGCGGGCGCACGACCTGCTGCCCGTCCGCCTCGCGGGCCCCGGCCGCCGCCTCGCCGATCGTCAGGCCCGAGACCGTCGCGCACCCGGCGTGCAGCCGTCCCGCCTCGAGCAGCCGCGCCGCGACCAGGGCGCTGCCGCCGGCGCGGTACAGGTCGGAGACCGTGAACCGGCCGCCGGGCTTCAGGTCGGCGAGCAAGGGAGTGGCGCCGCTGATGCGGTCGAAGTCGTCGATGCCGAGCGCGACGCCCGCCTCGCGGGCGATGGCCAGCAGGTGCAGCACGGCGTTGGTGGAGCCGCCCGTGGCGGCCACGCCCGCGATGGCGTTCTCGATCGAGGCGCGGGTGATGACGTCTTTCGGGCGCAGGCCGCGTTCGAGCAGCTGCATGACGAGCGCCCCGGCCCGCGCGGCCACGTCGGCCCGGCCCGCGTCGGCCGCCGGGACGCTGGCGCTTCCCATCGGCGAGATCCCGAGGAACTCGCAGGCGAGGGCCATCGTGTTCGCGGTGAACTGGCCGCCGCAGGCGCCCGGCCCGGGGCAGGCCGCGTCCTCGATCTCGCGAAGGCCCTCGTCGTCGAGGCGTCCGGCCGCGTGCGCGCCCACCGCCTCGAAGACGTCCTGGATCGTCAGGTCGCAGCCGCCGGCGCGGCCCGGGGCGATCGCACCGCCGTAGAGCACCAGCCCGGGGAGGTCGAGCCGCGCGAGGGCCAGGACGGCGCCGGGGATGGTCTTGTCGCAGCCCACCAGCGCCACCACCGCGTCGAGGCCGTGGGCGCGCGCGACCAGCTCGATCGAGTCGGCAATCACCTCCCGGCTCACGAGCGACGCGCGCATCCCCTCGGTCCCCATCGAGATGCCGTCGGAAACCGCGATGGTGCCGAACTCGAGCGGCGTGCCGCCCGCGCGGCGGATGCCCTCCTTGACGTGCCCGGCCAGCTCGCGCAGGTGGTAGTTGCAGGGGCCGATCTCGGTCCAGGTGTTGGCGATGCCGACGAGCGGGCGCGCCAGGTCGGCGTCGGTCAGGCCAATCGCCTTGAACATCGCCCGCGCCGGCGCGCGGCTCGGGCCGTCGAGCGTCGGCGCGCTCTGCGCGCGCATCGGGCCATCGGGTGGCATGGTGCCTCGTCTCGGGGGACGGTGAAGGCCGGATTGTGCGGCCGAGGCGGGGCTACGTCAAATTAATAGTACGCGCCTGTACGATAAATACCGCTTATGGAATAAGGCTGGGCATGGGCTGGGGGGTGATAGGGCGGTGGTAGGGCGGAGGCAAACGGCGGCCTCGCGGGAAGGCGCCGGCGACGCCCGAACACGTAGGGGGCGACCCTTGCGGTCGCCCGCGCTGAATCCGGCGCGGCAAGGCCGCCGCCACTGCTACGACGGGCGCTTCGGCTGCTTCTCCTCCTTCGCCCGCTCCTGCTCCCGGTTCTTGATCACGTGCTGCTTCTGGAGCTTCGACTTGTCCTTCTTGCCCTTGTCTCCCATGAAGCCTCTCCTCGAATGGGGCCGCCGCGCGCGGCCCGGAACGTCGAAACGTCTTGTGAAACGAAGCAAGCGGGGTGCCAGGGCACGCGGACCGGTTGCCGCCAGCCCCGGCTGCCCTGAGCGAAGGCCCGTGAAACAAGTAGCCCGGGCTAGAATGGCTCCGCAGTATCGGCGTCCTCTGTCTCCGGTGAGGAGGTTGCCCTGACGGAGCCTGTCCCGGTCGAGCGCATCGCTGGTGATCGCGAGGACCTCCGCCGCGCCGAGCAGGAAGGCATCGGCCTCTGCCTCTCTGGCGGCGGGTATCGCGCGATGCTGTTCCACCTCGGGGCCCTCTGGCGCCTCAACGAGGCGGCGCTGCTCCCCGGCCTCGACCGGATCTCGAGCGTATCGGCCGGCTCGATCGCCGCGGGAGTGCTCGGCCTTCGCTGGCTCGAGCTGGAGTTCCGCCACGGGGTGGCCAGCCGCTTCGACGAACTCGTCGCGGCGCCGCTCCGCGCGCTCGCCGGCTGGACGATCGACGAGGGGGCGATCCTTTCGGGCGCGCTGCTCCCGGGCGCGATCGCCGAGCGTCTCGAGGCGGCGCTCCGCGATCACCTGTTCGGGGACGCGACACTGCAGGACCTTCCGCGCGACTCGGAGGGCCCGCGCTTCGTCATCAACGCCACCAGCGTCCAGACGGGCAGCCTCTGGCGGTTCTCGAGGCCGTTCATGGCCGACTGGCGCGTGGGACGGTTCCTCGAGCCCCGCGTGCCGCTCGCCTTCGCGGTCGCAGCGTCGTCCGCGTTCCCGCCCGTCCTCTCACCGGCCCGCCTGCGGCTCGTTCCCGGCATCTACACGGGCGTCGAACCCGCCGAGCTGTTCGGCCCTCCCTTCGACTCGGAGGCCGTCCTGACCGATGGCGGCGTGTACGACAACCTCGGGCTCGAGACCGTCTGGAAGCGGTACTCGACCGTGCTGGTGAGCGACGGCGGCGGCCGCCTGGAGCCCGAGGGCGACCCGAAGCGCGACTGGGCCCGGCACGCGCTCAGGGTGCACGAGATCGTCGACAACCAGGTTCGCAGCCTGAGGAAGCGGCAGCTGATCGGCTCCTTCAGGGCGGGATATCGAAGGGGCACCTACTGGAGCATTCGCTGCGACCCGGCCGACTACGGCGTTCCCTCGCTCGCCAGCGGCGAGGTCACGGCAGGCCTGGCCGGCGTGAAGACGCGGCTCGAGGCGATGGACGAGAGGCTCCAGGAGCGGTTGGTCAACTGGGGGTACGCAGCCTGCGACGTGGCGCTGCGGGCGCACGTCCGGCCGGGCCTGCCGCTGCCGGCCAGCTTTCCGTACCCGGGCAGCCCGCTGGACGGCCGCCCGTGAGGCCGCAACCCCGGCCGCCGTTTCTCCGTCCAATTGCTCGACGCGGCACACGTGTTTGGCCCAGGGCTCAAGGCTCACGGCTCATGGTCGGCTCACGGCTCGAGGCTCCCGTGGAGTTCACCCGTTAACGAGGGAAGCAAGCCAATGACGAGCGCAAGAAGGGTTGGCGGTGCCGTTCTCGGCCGGCTCCTCGCCGCCGCGATGATGGTGATCCTGCCGGCGCTGCCGGCTCCCGGCCAGGAGGCCGCCGTCCCGAAGCCCTCCGCCCCGCCGGTCGAACTGCCCGGGACCGAGCGGCTTTCCCTTCGCTCCCGGGTCACCGGCCAGGAGTACGCCCTTCACGTGAGCCTGCCGCGGGGGTACGACAAGACCGGCGAGCGCTTCCCGGTCATCTACGCGGTGGACGGCCAGTGGGACTTCACCCTGGTCCACGCCATCTACGGGCAGCAGTACTACGACGGCTTTCTTCCCGGTGCGATTATCGTCGGCATCACCTGGGGCGGCGAGAAGCCGGACTACGATCGGCGCCGCGCGTTCGACCTGACGCCGACCTCGGGCGGCCAGCCCGATCGTTACGGCAACGCCCCGAGGTTCCTCGAGTTCATCGAGAAGGAGGCCATTCCCTTCGTCGAGGCGAGATACCGTGCGGCCAGGGACGGGCGCACGCTCACCGGCAGCTCGTTCGGCGGCCTCTTCACCCTGTACGCGCTCTTCACCCGGCCGGCCCTCTTCGACCGCTACGTCCTCACCAGCCCCGCGTGGTCATGGGACAACCAGGTCCTCCTGCGCCACGGCGAGCAGTTCGCCAGGTCGCCGCTGCCGAAGCCGGTGAAGGTGTTCATGGGGGTGGGGGAGTACGAGGACGTCGCCGGCTTCGAGAAGCTGGCGGCGACGATCCGGGGCTACGGCCTTGCCGGGCTCGACCTCGAGACCAGGGTGATCGCGGGGGCCGGCCACTCGGGCGCGAAGACCGAGGGGTTCACCCGCGGCCTCCAGTTCGTGTTCGCGCGGCCGTGCGCGCGCGTGCCTCCCGAAGCGTTGTCGCGGCTGGCCGGCGAGTACGAGCTCGGGCCCGCTCCCGCCGCCGTCGTGAGGATTGCCGTGGAGGACGGCGGCCTGGTCGCCTACCCGCCCTCGGGCCCGAAGGTCCGCCTCTGCGCCGATTCCGACCTCGACTTCCGCCTGGTCGGCCAGTACCTGAAGGTGCACTTCATCCAGGCGGCGGACAAGACGGTCGGCAGTTTCCGGCTCGAGCAGTACGACGGCGAGGCGGTGGCGAAGCGACGGAAGTGATCGGGCGCCGCTGCGCGTTCCGCTACACTCTCAGCCTATGCCGACCTCGATGGACGTACTGCCTCGCGCGCAGCGACCGGCCTGGACGGTTCGCTGGTGGCTCGCGATCGCCGGCCTGCTGCTCGCGCAGGCCGCGATCCTGCTGGCGATGGGGCGCCTTCCGGTCTGCGAGTGCGGCTACGTGAAGGTGTGGCACGGCGTGGTCCACAGCTCCGGGAACTCGCAGCACGTCTCCGACTGGTACACGTTCTCGCACCTGATCCACGGCTTCCTGTTCTACTGGGTGCTGTCGCTGGCGTTGCCGCGCTGGAAGGCGGGCTGGCGGGCGGTGCTGGCGCTCGGCATCGAGGTGGCCTGGGAAGTGATCGAGAACACCCCCTTCGTCATCGACCGCTACCGGGCGGCCACGATTTCACTCGACTACTACGGCGACACCGTCCTCAACTCGGTGAGCGACTCGATCGCCTGCCTTGCGGGCTTCGCGGCCGCCCGGAAACTGCCGGTCGCGGCCACCATCCTGCTCGCGCTGGCCTTCGAGGCCTTCACGCTCTACTGGATCCGCGACAACCTCACGCTCAACGTGATCATGCTGCTCTGGCCGCTGGACGCCGTCCGGGCCTGGCAGGCGGGAGGGTGAGCGAGGCCCTGCGGTTCTGCTAGAGTGTGCTGCCATGAGGCACGCCCTGGCTCCAGCAACTCTCGCGCTCGCCGCGGTTCTCCTGCTCGGTGCGGCGGCGCGGCAACAGCCGGCGGCCCCGGAAGCCGATCGCGGCGCCCGCCCCGTCAAGATCTACGTCAACACCGACCTCGAGGGGATCAGCGGCGTCTTCAAGTTCGCCCAGACGCGCGAGAAGGACTCGCCCGCCAACATCCAGGCCTGCGAGTACTTCATGGGCGACGTCGCGGCCGTCGTCCGCGGCCTGCGCGACGGCGGCGCGACCGAGGTGGTGGTGCTCGACGGCCACGGGTCGCAGGCGGTGATCCCGCACCTGATGGCGCCTGGCGCCGTCTACATCACCGGCACCCCGCGGCCCGGCGCGGGCAACCTTTCCGAGCTCGACTCGTCGTTCGCCGGCATGGTGATGCTCGGCTTCCACGCGATGATGGGAACGCCCGACGGCGTCCTGAACCACACCCAGTCGTCCCGCACCGAGAACCGCTACTGGTACAACGGCGTCGAGTCGGGCGAGCTGGTGCAGAACGCGGCGATCGCGGGCCACTACGGCGTCCCGCCGATCCTGGTGACGGGCGACGAGGCGACCTGCCGGGAGGCGAAGCGGTTCCTCGGCGACGACATCGTCACGGTGGCGGTGAAGAAGGGCCTGGCGCGGGAGTCGGCGGTGCTGTACCCGTTCGAGGAGACGCGGAAGGCGCTCTACGAAGGGGCGCGCCGGGCGATGACGACGATCGGCTCGCGCCGGCCGTACGTTTTGAAGACGCCGATTGCCGTGAAGGAGCAGTTCCTCGACCTCGAGCCGTCGCTCCCGAAACCCCGGCTCGTGACGCGCGAGGGGGTCGCCCGCGACGCGCTGCACCTGCTCTCGTGGGCGAAGGAGCCTCGCTGAAACAATCCTCCCACCCTGGCGCGGGTCCAACCGGGGTCCCACGCGCCGGCCGGCCTGTCCGTCGTGCACGAAAAATGCCGGGCGGCCTTGCGCCGACCCGCCGGCTGACGATAAGGAAAAGGAAGATGACGCCCCTACGGCTCGAACCCGCCGTGTCCCTCCTCAGGGGGACGCCGGCAGTCACCCCGGCACAGGGTTGGACCGAGGACGCGATGACGGAATGGGGAGTTCAACTGGCGATGGTTCGGCTCGCCGACGCCATCCGCCAGCTGGGGGATGGCGATCGGGAGCGGCAGGTTCGGGCGGCGTTTCTTCACGTCGTCGAGCGTCTCCAGGAAGGCGCCGCCCTGGTCACCCGCGACTGGGACGTGGGCGCGCGGCACCAGGACGCGCCGCTGTGGACGCTCACCGACGGCGCGAGCCGCACGCGGGCGGTGTTGCGGTTCGTCGAGGACTACGGCTTCGAAGTGCGGGTCTTCGTGGACGACGAGCTGCGCCAGGCAAGGATGTTCCGGCACGACCGCGAGGCCGCCCTGCAGTTCGCCAGGACGCGGCGCGCGGGCCTGGAGACGCGCGGGTGGAGGGAATGGACGGTCGTGCCCGGTTCCCCGGAGGCCGGCGGGGATCGGGCGGTTTCCCTCC
>DAOPQX010000091.1:0-10739 GCA_035348395.1 Vicinamibacterales bacterium
GTTCCTGGTCGAGTGCTGGCAGCGGGGCTCGCGGCGCAGCCGCGGCACTGGCGCGCCGAGAGCGGCCGAACCACACAAGACGGCGGTGGCGGGATGAGAGAGTCGGCAGCAGCAGAACCGTTGCGGGTGGCGCTGGTCGCCCCGACACTCGGAATCCTCGGCGGGCAGGCCGTACAGGCGAGGCGCCTGCTAACGGGCTGGGCTGGCGACCCTGAAGTGCGCGCCTGGCTGGTGCCGGTCAACCCGACACCCCCGGGTCCGCTGGCGCACGCGCTCCGCGTGAAGTACGCCCGAACCGTTGTCACGCAGGTCGCGTACTGGCCGTCGCTCGTGCGGCAGCTCGCGCGCGCCGATGTCGTGCACGTCTTCTCGGCGTCGTACCTCTCGTTCGTCCTCGCGCCGCTGCCGGCCACCCTGGTCGCCCGCGCACTGGGTAAGCCCGTGGTGCTGAACTACCGGAGCGGCGAGGCACCCGATCACCTCGCCCGCTCGGCGCTGGCCCGCCGCGTAATCCGCTCCTGCGATCGCAACGTGGTGCCGTCGTCGTTCCTGGCAGAGGTGTTCGCCGGGCACGGCATTCCCTCGGTGATCATCCCCAACACGATCGACCTCGATCGGTTCGCTTTCCGGGCCCGGCAGCCCCTGCGCCCGCGGCTGCTGTCCACGCGGAACCTCGAGCCCATGTACAACGTGGCGTGCACTCTGAAGGCGTTTGCGATCGTGCAGGCGCGGCACCCGGATGCCACCCTGACGCTGGCAGGGGCGGGCTCGCAAGAGGGCCGCTTGCGCGCACTGGCCTCGTCGCTGGGGCTGCGCGGCGTGCGGTTCGCCGGACGCATCGCGCAGGAGGAGATCTGGAAGCTCTACGCCGACGCCGACATCTACGTGCAGTCGCCCGACATCGACAACATGCCCTCGTCGGTGCTCGAGGCGTTCGCCAGCGGTAACCCGGTCGTCTCGACGGACGCCGGCGGCGTGCCCGCCGTCGTGCACCACGAAACCAACGGACTGCTCACGCCGCGCGACGACCATCACCGGCTCGCGGCGGCGGTGCTGCGGCTGCTCGACGAACCCTCGCTCGCCTCGCGCCTGGCCGGGGCGGCGCGGAACGAGTGCGAACGCTACAGCTGGCCCGCGGTGCGGCAGCAGTGGCTCGACTTGTATCGCGAGGTGGCGCGGGCGCGACGCGGCGCCGCGATCACACGGGCGGCGCGCAGCAGCGGCTACGGCGCGACGCCGGCGGGGCAGGCATGAACGCGATGCGGCTCGCCGCGAGGCTGAAGCGCATGAGCGGCGCCGAGCTGGCGTTTCGCCTGCGCGTGGCGGCAAGGTCGGAAGCCGGCCGCGTGGCGGCCGCCTGCCGCCCGCCCCGCTGGCGCGTTGCCGCCCTGGCCGGCCTGCTCGATTCAACCTCGCCGCTCGTACGCGAAGCCGCCGCCCGCCTCGAGGCCGGCAACCTGCCGGCGGCTCATGCCTGCCTGGCCCGCCACTTCCGTACGCGCGAGAACCGCTTCCCCGTCGCGGCCACCGTTCTTCCCGTCGTGCGCGAGCGGATCCTCTCGGAATTTCCGGACGCCGCCGCCGAGGCCGCTGCCGACATCGGGCGTCTCCAGCGCGGCCGATTCAATCTGCTCGGCTACCGCGACCTCGACTTCTCGGACTGCGTGTCGAGGCGGGCGGAAGGAACCGGCGTGTCGCGGCGGCCGGGAGGGGTCGATTGGCAGATCGATCCCGTGCATGGACGCCGGCCGCCGTTGACCTGGTGGTCGCGGGTTCCCTTTCTCGACCCGGCCGTCGGCGATCACAAGATCATCTGGGAGCTGAACCGCCACCAGCACTTCCTCAGGTTGGGGCGCGCGGCGTGGCTGACGGGAGACCCGGCGTGCCGCCGCACCTTCGCCGGCCACCTTCGGGGGTGGCTCGAGCAGAACCCGCCGGGAATGGGCATCAACTGGTCGAGCATGCTCGAGCTCGGCCTGCGGTCGCTCTCGTGGCTCTGGGCCCTGCACCTGTTCTCGAGCCAACCGGCCGCGGAGAAAGCCGCGCACGGCGATGGCGCGGATCCCTGGATTCCCGGCCTGCTGGCCGGGCTGCACGCCCAACTGCAGCAGGTGCTCCGGAACCTCTCTCGCTACTTCAGCCCGAACACACACCTCACCGGGGAGGCGCTCGCCCTTTACGTGTGCGGCCGGGCGCTGCCCGAGCTTCGGGACGCGGCCGGCTGGGCCACCGCGGGCCGGCAAATCCTGCTCGAGCAGATCGGCGTGCAGGTGACGCCCGACGGCGGCCACTGCGAGCGCGCGACCCACTACCTTCGCTACACGCTCGACTTCTACCTCATGGCGCTGGCCTTCGCGCGGGCCACCGCAGATGGCGCCGCCACCGGCGCCTTCGAGGAGGCGTGCGAGCGGCTCGCCTGGGCCACTCGCCTGCTGAGCGACGAAGGGGGCCGGCTGCCGAACATCGGCGACGACG
Source organism: Vicinamibacterales bacterium (assembly GCA_035348395.1). Taxonomy (GTDB): domain Bacteria; phylum Acidobacteriota; class Vicinamibacteria; order Vicinamibacterales; family Fen-181; genus JARKSS01. The sequence continues at coordinate 2,476 of DAOPQX010000091.1, forward strand.
ACGGGGGACGGTTGTGGCCACTGCGCGAGCGCGAGCCCGGCGACGTGCGAGACTCACTGGCCACCGCCGCCATCCTGCTCGATCGCCCGGGCCTGCTGGTCGGCCGGCTTCCCGAGGAGCCGCTCTGGCTGCTGGGGCCAAGTCTTGCATGGCCGGGTGCGCAGCCCTCGCACGGCGACGGCGACAGACGGGCTGCGGTGTGCGGGGCCGAGGGAGTGGCCATGGGGTATCACGTGGCACGCCCGAGGCCCGGCGATCACCTCGTCATCGACGCGGGTCCTCACGGCTTCTTGAACGGCGGGCACGCCCACGCCGACTCGTTGTCGATCGTCTACACGGTAGGCAACAGGCCGCTCGCGATCGACCCTGGGACCTTCACCTACACGATGTCGCGGGAGTGGCGCGACCGGCTGCGATCGAGCGCCTGGCACAACACGCTCACCGTCGACGGACGCTCCCAGTCGGTGCCCGACGGCCCGTTCCACTGGCGTAACGCGGCGGCGGCCCACGCGCAGGCATCGGAGCGAGGCGAGGGGTACTGGTTCTTCGAAGGCGTGCACGACGGCTACCTTCCACTCGTCCACAGGCGGCGGGTCGCCGCGCTCGATTCCGGCTGCCTCGTGGTCGTGGACACGGTGGTCGGCACCGGGGATCACCTCGCCGAGGTCCACTGGCATCTCGATGGGGCCTGGAAAGCCAGGCGGGAGGCCGAGGGGGTGATCGTGCTCGATCACGAGCTGGGGGGCAGCTGTCAGATCGCCACGCCGGGGAATACCCCGGCGGTCCTGGTGGCGGACGAGGCAACCGGTCTCGGCTGGCGGTCGCCGGCCTACGGCCGCCTCGTGCCGTGCACGACGGCCCGGCTCGCGGCTGCCGGCCGGCTTCCGCTCGTGCTGGTGTCGGTGTTCGCGGATTGGGATGGCGTTCCCCTGCGGGTCGAGCGCCTGCAGCCAGCGAGCGCGTCAGCCGGGGGATCGGGCGACGGCCTCGCGGTGCGGCTCACGGCAGGACGCCACAGTGACGTGCTGCTCTTCGGCACCTACCCTCCGCTTCTCCCCGGCGAAGACGCGGAGGCCCCGCGCGACGCGGCGGCGGCCGTGCATCGCTTCGGCCTGGGACGGTTCGAGGTGACGACCTCGGCGCGATTCGCCTGGCTGGCCGGCGAGGCCGAGGCGTCGCCGCGGGTGCTGGCTCTGGTGGATGGAAACGCGGTGGTGGAGGCGTCCGCGCCCGGCGTGCCGGGTTCGGCGTGAGGGACGATCATGTGCGGGATAGCAGGCTTCGTCGAGGTTGACGGGTCACCGGCCGAGCCGCGCGAGGCGCTGGTCCGGAGGATGTGCGCGGCCATTCGTCACCGCGGCCCGGACGACGAGGGGGTGCACGTCGACGGCCATGCCGCCCTCGGGATGCGGCGGCTGGCGATCATCGACGTCAACACGGGCCAACAGCCGATGAGCGGCGAGGACGGCCGCATCGTGGTCGTCTTCAACGGCGAGATCTACAACTTCCAGGAACTGGCGGAGGAGCTGCGGGGCGCGGGCCACCGCTTCCGCACCCGGAGCGACACCGAAGTCATCGTGCACGCCTGGGAGCAGTGGGGCGAGGACGCCCTCGCCCGCCTGCGCGGGATGTTCGGGATCGCGGTCTGGGACATCGCGTCGAGAACGCTGTGGCTCGCACGTGACCGCGCCGGGATCAAGCCGCTGCACTACGCGCAATCGGGCGGGCGGCTCGTCTTCGGCTCCGAGATCAAGTCGCTCCTGGCCGACCCCAGGGTGCCCCGCGACATCGACCCGGCCTCGCTCGACCACTACTGCTCGTTCCTCTACACGCCCCCGGACCGGTCGATCTTCGCCGCGATCCGCAAGCTCCCGCCCGGCCACGTGCTGCGCTGGAACGATGGCCAGGTCTCGACCCGGCAGTACTGGGATCTCCCGGACGAGTCGTTCCGGGGGAGCGAGCAGGAGGCGGCCGCACGGCTCAGAGAGCTGCTTGGCGACGCGGTTCGCTCGCACATGATCAGCGACGTTCCGCTCGGGGCCTTCCTGTCGGGCGGCATCGACTCGAGCGCGGTGGTGGCGCTGATGGCCCGGGCCTCGGGGCAGAGGGTGAAGACCTTCTCGATCGGCTTCGAGGAGGCGACCCACGACGAGCTGCCGTACGCCCGCGAGGTGGCGCGCCTGTTCGACACCGACCATCACGAGTTCGTCGTGCGGCCGGACGCGTTGTCGATCCTCGACCGGCTGATCGCCCACTTCGACGAGCCGTTCGGCGACTCGTCGGCGATCCCCACGTGGTACGTCTCGGAGATTGCGGGGCGGCACGTCACGGTGGTGCTGTCGGGCGACGGGGGCGACGAGCTGTTCGGAGGGTACCGCCGATACCGGCCGCACGAGCGGGTGGCCGCCTTCGACCGCCTGCACCTGCCCGGGCGAATCTCGGCGGCCCGCCTGGCGTGGCGGCACTGGCCGCGGGGGCTTCGCGGCCGGAACTTCCTGCGGCACGTCGCCCAGGACGCGGAAGGCCGCTACCTGGAGGACATCGGCTTCTTCAGGCCCGACGAGAAGAATGTGCTCTACACGCCGGCGTTCGCGGCAGCGGTGGCCGGCTCGGATCCCTTCGCGTCCATGCGCCGCCTGCTCGACGCCGAGCGGAACGTGTCGTGGGCGAGCCGGATGATGCGCTTCGACTTCCGCACCTACCTGCCGAACGACGGCCTGACGAAGGTGGATCGGATGAGCATGGCGCACTCGATCGAGTCGCGCGTGCCGCTGCTGGACACCGCCGTGGTCGAGTTCGCGGCGACGCTGCCGGCGTCGTTCAAGATCACGGCGGACGGACGCCAGAAACACGTGCTCAAGCAGGCGGTCGCCGACCTGCTGCCGCGGTCGATCCTCGATCGGAAGAAGCAGGGATTCGGGGTGCCGATTGGCCGCTGGTTCGGCCGTGACCTGCGCGAGCTGTTCTCCGACACCCTGCTGTCGCCGCGCGCGGCCGGGCGCGGCTACTTCGAGCCCCGCGAGGTGCGGCGCCTCGTGGGCGAGCACGTCGGGGGCCGGCGGGATCACACGCTCCGGCTGTGGCTGCTGATGGTGCTCGAGCTGTGGCAGCGCCAGTACGTGGACGCACAGGCCGGCGCCGCAGCGGCGTGACGCGAGCCCGGCAGAACGCCAGCCCGTTCCGCCTTTCGCCGGTCCCGAGAGGCGCAGATGTGGAAGCGCCGTTCCACCGCGAGCGCCACGCGCCGCCCCCGTGGTTCCGGAAGGCGGGTTTCCCATTCCGTTGGGCTGGCACCTCCCTTGCTGACCTCGTCGGCATGCCCCCAGCGCGCCTGCCCGTCGCCGTCTTCCTGACGAGCTTCGATCCCGGGGGAACCGAGCGCCAGATGATCGAGCTGGTCCGCCGGCTCGACCGCGCGCGCTTCGAGGTGCACGTCGCGTGCTTCCACCGGCGCGGCGAGTGGCGCGCCCGTGCGGAGGAGCTGGCCGCGTCGGTGGTCGAGTTCCCGATCGGCGGCTTCGCCCGCGCGGCGACCGCCAGGCAGGCCGCGCGGTTCGCCGCCTGGTGCCGGCGCCTGCGCCTGGCCGCGGTCCAGGCCTGCGACCTCTACACGAACATCTTCGCACTGCCCGCCGCGGCCGTGGCCGGCGTCCCCGTGCGAATCGGCAGCCGCCGCGGCCTCAACCCCGATCGGACCCGCTGGCACCGCCTCGCCCAGCAGGCCTCCTATCGCTTCGCGGATCGGATTGTCGCGAACTCCGAGGCTGTGGCGCGTGGTATGCGTGAGTCGAAAGTCGCCGCGAGGCGCGTGGTGGTCATTCCGAACGGCCTCGACGTCGCACGGTTCCGGCCCGTCGGACGCGCGGGTGGCATCCGCCGAATCGGGACCCTGGCGCGCCTCCACCCCGTCAAGGGCCTGGACACGTTCCTCGAGGCCGTCGCGCTGTTGCACCGGGATCACTTCGAAGTCGAGGCGCAGATTGTCGGCGACGGGCCCCAGAGGGCCGGCCTCGAACGGCAGGCCGCGGCGCTCGGCCTGTCGGGCAGGGCGCACTTCGCGGGACACCGCGAGGACGTCGAGACCGTGCTCGCGGGTTTCGACCTGTTCGTCCTGCCGTCGCGCTCCGAGGCCTTTCCCAACGCCGTGGTCGAGGCGATGGCCTCGGCCCTGCCGGTGGTCGCCACCGAGGTCGGGGGGGTGCCCGAAATCGTCTCGCACGGTCTGACGGGGTCGCTGGTTCCCCCCGGCCGGCCCGACCTGATGGCCGCGGCGATCCGCGAGCTCGTTCTCCAACCGAACCGGGCGCGCGCGATGGGACGGCGGGCGCGCGCGGCGGTCGTGCAGCGCCACTCGTTCGAGCGGACGATCGCCAGCTTCGAGGCGCTCTACCTCGAGGTCGCGGCCGGCAAGCGCGTGAGGGTGGCGGCAGGCGCGGCGCCCGAGGCGGCCGCGGCACGCTGAGGCGGCGAAAGGAGTTGAGGCAACGTGTGCGGGATTGCGGGAATCGTGGGGGCGCGCCGGCTCGCGCCGGGTGACGCCGACCGGGCGCGGCGGATGACGGGCGTGCTGGAGCACCGCGGCCCGGACGAGGAAGGCTTTCACCTCGACGACCAGGCGGCGCTCGGGCACCGGCGCCTCAGCATCATCGACCTGGCAACCGGCCAGCAGCCCCTCTGCAACGAGGCGCGGTCGATCTGGATCGTCTACAACGGCGAGGTCTACAACCACGCCGACCTGCGGTCCGAGCTCGAGTCGCGGCACCGCTACCGAACCCGGTCGGACACCGAGACCATCGTGCACGCCTACGAGGAGTGGGGCGACCGCGCGGTCGACCGGCTGCGGGGCATGTTCGCCTTCGCAATCTGGGACAGCCGCCGCTGCCGTCTCCTGCTCGCTCGCGACCGCCTCGGCATCAAGCCGTTGTACTGGGCGCTGCAGGGCGACCGCCTGGTGTTCGCCTCCGAGATCAAGGCCATCCTCGAGTCGGGCTTGATTCCGGCGGAGCCGAACGAGGAACGGATCTCCGAGATCCTCGCCACGCGCTACCTCTCGGATAGCGAGACGCTCTTTCGAGGCATCCACCGCCTTCCGCCGGGGCACCAGCTCTTCTTCGAGAACGGCCGCGTGCGGGTGGTGCAGTATTGGGATCTCCCCCTCGATCCGCCGGCGAACGCCGGGGAGGAAACCTCCGGCCGCGGCGCTGCCCGGACGGTTGCCCGGTTCCGCGACCTGCTCGAAGAATCGGTCCGGCTGCGGATGATGAGCGAGGTTCCCCTTGGGGTCTTCCTCTCGGGCGGCATCGACTCGAGCGTGATCGCCGCGCTGACCGCGCGCCAGCTGAGCCGGCCCCTCGAGACCTTCTCGGTGGCCTTCGCCGACCGTGCGTTCAACGAGCTGCAGTACTCGCGGCAGGTGGCCGACGCGATCGGCGCGAACCGCCACGAGGTGGTGATCGACGAGCACGACTTCTTCGGCGCCCTCCCGCGCCTCGTGTGGCACGAGGACGAACCGATCGCGCACCCCTCGTCGGTGCCGCTGTACTTCGTCTCGCGGCTCGCCCGCGAGCACGTGACGGTGGTGCTGACCGGCGAGGGCAGCGACGAGCTGCTGGCCGGCTACGGCAAGTACCCGCGGGCGCTGTGGAACTGGCGCCTTGGCGGCGCGTACACCCGGGTCATCCCCCCGGCCATCCGCGCGGTGGTCGCGGGCCGGATCGTGCCGGGGCTGCCGGCGTCCGCGGCGCGGTACGCGAAGCGATCGTTTCTCGCGGTGCCGCACACCCCGGAGGCGGCGTTCTTCGACAACTTCGCGGCGCTGCCGCTGGCCGCCCAGCGCCGCCTGCTGTCGCCCCGGATGTCCGCGCTGGCAACGCCCGAGGCCGCCTACGGCCCCTCGTTGCGCGTGTTCGAGGCGGCCCGGCGCCTGCCGCTCCTCCAGCGTGTGCTCTACACGGACATCAAGACGTACTTGGTCGAGCTGCTGATGAAGCAGGACCAGATGAGCATGGCTACCTCGATCGAGAGCCGGGTGCCCTTCCTCGATCACGTGCTGGTCGAGTTCGCCGCCTCTCTGCCCGCCCGGTGGAAGCTTTCCGGCCTGACCACCAAGCGCATCCTCCGCGAGGCGGCCCGGGGGCTGCTGCCGCGCGAGATCCTCGAGCGCCCGAAGATGGGCTTCCCCGTTCCGCTCGGGCGGTGGCTGCGCGGCGGCTGGGGCGAGGCGGTGCGGGAGGTGTTGCTCGACCGGCGGTCGCGCGAGCGCGGGTTGACCGCGCCGGCCGAGATCGAGTCGCTGCTGGCCGCCCACAGGGCCGGCCGGACCGACGCGGCGGACGCCGTCTGGAGCCTGCTCAACCTCGAACTGTGGTATCGCACCTTCGTCGATGGTGACGGGGTGCAGGTGCTGCCCGCGCCGGTACGCGCGGTCGCGGCATAGGAAGCGTTCGGGACCACGCGGGGACACGAGGAAACACGATGCGCGTGCTGTGGCTGAACGCCGGGTTGCTGCTGCCCCTCGACAAGGGGGGCAAGCTCCGCACCTGGCACCTGATGCGGCACCTCGCGGCCCGCCACGAGGTGACCTACCTCTCGTTCGCCGAGCCAGGCGCCTCGAGCGCCGACCTGGCCGGCATGCGCGAGGTGTGCAGCCGGCTCGAGACCGTGCCGCGCCGTGAAGTGTCCAAGGGATCGGCGGCCTTCTACCTCCGCGCGTCGCGCTTTCTGCTCGACCCCGCGCCTTACGCCGTCGCAGCCTACCGGTCGGCCCAGTACCGCGCCCGCGCCGCCGCGCTGCTCGCCGATGGCGGGTACGACGCCGTCGTCTGCGACTTCCTCGTCCCCGCCGTCAACCTGCCGCGGCGCCTCCCCTGCCCCGCCGTGCTCTTCACGCACAACGTGGAGGCCGAGATCTGGAGGCGGCACGCCGAAACCGCCGCGACCGCGTGGCGCCGGGCCCTGATGCGCTCCCAGTGGCGGCGCATGCTGCGGTTCGAGGGGGACGCCCTCGCACGCTTCGAGATGGTCCTGGCGGTCTCGGATGCCGACCGGGACACCTTCGCCAGGCTGTACGGAGGGCGGTTGCGCGCGCCGGTCCGCGTCATCCCGACCGGAGTGGACGCGAGGTACTTCGCCGAGGCCGCCGACCTTCCCTACGACTCGCACCGCCTGGCCTTCACGGGCTCGATGGACTGGCTGCCCAACGAGGATGCCGTCCTGTACTTCGGCCGCGAGATCCTGCCGGAGATTCGCAAGGTCGAGCCGCGCGTGACGCTCTCGATCATCGGTCGCAACCCCACGCCCGCCGTGCACCGCCTGGCGGCCGAGGTGCCTGGCATCGAGATCACCGGGCGCGTCGAAGATGTCCGGCCCCACGTGGCGCGCGCCTCGCTGTCGATCGTGCCCCTGCGCATCGGCGGCGGCACGCGCCTGAAGATCTACGAGGCGATGGCCATGGGACGGCCCGTCGTCTCCACCAGCGTCGGCGCAGAGGGGTTGCCGCTGGTCGCCGGCCGCGACCTGGAAATTGCTGACGGCCCCCGTGCGTTCGCCGCACGCGTGCTGTCGCTGTTGTCCGATCCCGCGGCCCGTCAGCGCATGGCCGACGCGGCGCGCCGCCTCGTGGTCGAGCGGTACGACTGGTCGGCGGTTGCCGGCACCCTCGAGGAGGCCATCCACGCGGCCGCGACCGGCGGCCTCGCCAAGGCGCCCGTCCCCCAACTGCTCGGCGAAGTGAGGTCCCGATCATGAAAGTCTCCGTCTTCGGTCTCGGCTACGTGGGGTGCGTTTCGGCTGCCGCTCTGGCCGGCGACGGCCACGAGGTGGTGGGCATCGACGTCAACCCCGACAAGGTGGACGCCGTGAACCGGGGACACAGCCCGATCGTCGAACCCGGACTCCACGAGGCGGTCGGGGCTGCCGCCAGGGCCGGCCGGCTGCGGGCCACGACGAGCACGGCCGAGGCGGTGCGGGAGAGCGAGGTCTCGCTGCTCTGCGTCGGGACGCCGAGCCGCCGGAACGGCAGCCTCGACCTGCAGTACCTGTCGCGCGTCTCGGAGCAGATCGGCGACGCCCTCCGCGACAAGGCGGGCTACCACGTGGTCGTCGTGCGCAGCACCGTGCTGCCGGGCACCACCCACGACGTGGTCATCCCCGCCCTCGAACGGCACTCGGGAAAGCGCTACGGCGAGGACTTCGGCGTCGCGGTCAACCCCGAGTTCCTTCGCGAGGGCAGCGCGCTGAACGACTTTCGCGAGCCGCCCATCACG
>DAOPQX010000092.1:0-10719 GCA_035348395.1 Vicinamibacterales bacterium
CGCCTGTGGGTGCCCAAGGGCCCAGTGGCACAGGCGTCCCGCCTGTGGGGGCTCTCTTCGACCCCGAGGACGTTGCCTGGACCGCGCCCCTGCTGGCCCTCTGGGTCAGCCCGCTGGCGATCCTGGCCGCGGTGCCCGGCGTGGCGCAGGTGTTCCCGGCCTTCGCGTTCGTGCTCGTCGATCTGCGATGGTGGTGGACCGCCGCCATTGCCGCCGCAACGCTCGTTGGCGCGTGGCGGCGGGTGCGAGGAACACCTCCCGGTGATACACCGCCTCGCGGTGACACGCTCCCGAGTGGGCGCCTCGCTGTTCCGCGCCTGCCGCCCGCGCTGGCCCTGGCCGCTCTGTGCGGGGCGTGGGTCGTCCTCGGCACGCCCCACCTCCGGTTCTCGCCGGTGGTCCACGGCGACGAGGCGAAGTACCTTCGCTACTGCGAAAACTTCTACCAGGGGCACGGGCTGGAGATCTCGAGCATCCGGCCGATCGCGCAGCTTCCGCCCGGCTTCGCGCCGAGATTCGGCCGCAACCTCGAGCTGGCGGCGCAGGTGCTTCCCGGCGAGCTGAGAAACCTCGCTGCCGATGCCCGCGTCTTCCTCTCCGACCCATCTCACAAGTTCGCCAGGTCGGTGAAGGCTCGCGGTTTCGTGCGAGGAAAGAACGGCGGCGTCTACCAGGTGCACCAGCCGGGCCTGTCGGTGCTGATGCTCCCGGCCTATAGCCTCGACAGGTGGCTTTCGGTGCCGGGGCGCCGTTCCCCACGTCAGTGGCCGCCACGCCTGGTGGCCGTCAACGCGTTCTTCCTCTCCCTGTATCTCGTGTGGGTCGTGCTGGTCTACCGGCTCGCGGTACGGCTGACAGGAGACAGCCGGGTGGCGGCGACCTCGGCATTGGCGGTCGGCGCCACGCTTCCGGTTGCCGCGTTTCCGTTCCAGTTCTATCCCGAGGCCGCGGCGGGCATCGTGGTGATCGCGGTTGCCGGGCACGTGTTCTTCCCGCTTCGCCGCACGCCGGCGGCTGCGCTCGCGGCCGGGTTCGCCACGGGCTGCCTGCCGTGGCTGCACGTGAGGTTCGTTCCGCTCGCGGTCCTGCTCGCGGCCTTCGCCATGATTGCGGGGCGCCGCGAGGGGCGGCGGGTCGCGGGGTTCGTCTCAGGCGCTGCGATTCCCACGGCCTTCCTGCTGCTGTACGTCTATCGAGTGACCGGCAGCATCCTGCCGACTTCGCTGTGGGCGGGCGAGTCGGGCGCTCTGCCGCTCTCGGCCCTGACCGCGGTCCCCGGCAGCGTCGCCTACCTGCTCGACCGCCGCTGGGGCTTGCTCGCCCACGCGCCCATCTACCTGCTCGCGCTTCCCGGCTGGTGGCTGCTGGCCAGGCAGCGCCGCGACCTCGCGTGGTTTTGCGCGCTGGGCTTCCTGGCCGTGCTGTTGCCCGCCGCAGCGCACACGCTGCACGCCGCCGCCACCACGCCGTGCCGCCTGATCGCGGCGGTGGTGCCGCTGGCGGCGCTCCCGCTTGCCGTCCTGCTGACGAGGTCGTCTGGAAGGCGGTGGTTGAAGGCAGCCTTCGCGGTGCTGCTCGCGCTGTCGGTGCAGAACGCGCTCGCGTACAACTGGTGGCACGTGAAGCCGGTCGGGTGGCTCGTCGACCAGAGCTTCAGCGGCTGGAAGGTGAACCTGTTGTTCCCCGCGCGCGGCGCGACACCCTGGGTGACGGCGTCGAACGGGTGGTTGTACGTCGCCTGGGTCCTCGTCCTGGTGGCGGCGTTTGCCGCCCCGCTGTGGTTCGAGCGGAGGGGAGGAGAGACCACGGCCCGTGCGGGGCGCGCGCAGTTGCCCGCCGTCGCGGCAGCGCTGGCGCTCGTCGCGCTCCTCGGGACGGCCGTCGCGGCGGCAACCGGGTCGTGGGAGGAGAACGACTACCGGCGGCCGAACGCCGGCGCCGCCGGGCGTGCCGCGGCACTGCTCCTGCAACCCGGCGAACGCCTTCGCCTCTCATCCGAACGCGGCCGCATCGGGGCCGACGCTGCCCTGGCCCAACTCGCCACCGTGCATCCCTCGCTGGCCGGGCCGCCAGGCGGGGAGGCGGCAGAGCCATCGCCCCCCGACGAGGAGGAGAACTCCAGTGCGCCACGGTGATCGCACTGGTGATTGACTGACGGTTACGCCACGATGTCGAGCGGCTTGGTCGTCTTCCAGTGTCCCCTCGTGAAGTCGGGAAAGTCCTGCGGGGCGCCCCCCGCGGCAACCGACTTCTCGCTGAGGGGGCCGACCGACGACCAGAAGCAGCCCTCGTAAACGTTCTGATCCAGCGGCAGCCCGTTCCGCAGGCACTCGACGATGCGGTACAGCATCAGGAAGTCCATGCCGCCGTGGCCGCCCATCTTTTTCGCCAGTTCTCCCGCCCGCTTGAAGAGCGGGTGCTCATACTGCGCCACGAACTGCTCCCACGCCTCGCCCTCGGTCCAATCGTGGTAGCTCTTCAACTCCGGCACCCCCTCGATGGCCAGGCGGTTCGGGAACCCGGCCAGGATGCCCTTGGTGCCCTGGATCAGGTTGTGGCGCGAGTAGGGCCTCGGGGAGTTCTCGTCCCACTGCACCACGATCGTCCGGCCGAGTGCCGTCGTCACGATCGAGGTGTTGATGTCGCCGGCGCGGAAGGTGGCCTGGTTCCACTTGTGGTCGGGCGGAAAGTTCGCCTTGGCGTAGAGGGCACGTGCCCTGGCGGGTGACGAGAACGAGACCAGGCGGCCGAAGGTGTCCTCGGTGCGCGCGAGGCTCATGTACTGCGCGACCGGCCCGAGACCGTGGCAGGGGTACAGGTTCCCGTTGCGCTTGATGTAGTGCTGCGTGCGCCACGAGCCGGTGCCGCGCTCGACCTGCCGCATCTGGCGGCGAAGTTCGTGGATGTACGCGGCCTCGCCGTGAATGACTTCACCGATGAGCCCCTGCCGGACCATGTTGAGGTAGAGCAGTTCCTCGCGTCCGTAGCACACGTTCTCCATGTGCATGCAGTGGCGCCCGGTTTCCTCCGACGTGTTGACCAGCGCCCACATGTCCTCGATCGTCGTCGCGATCGGGGTCTCGATGAAGACGTGGGCGCCGGCCCGCATCGCTTCGACCCCCATCGGCGCGTGCGCTTCCCAGGGCGTCGCGATGATCACGGCGTCGGGCTTCTTCTCGACGAGCATCTTCCGCCACAAGTTCGCGTCGCCGAAGTACAGCGCCGGGCTGTGCCCGAGCGCCTTGACCCTCGCCTCGGACCGCTTGGCCAGGTCCTCGTAGAGGTCGGAGATCGCCACGACCTCGACCCCTTCGATTGCCGCCATCTGCCGCACGTGGCCCGAGCCGCGCGCCCCGACCCCGATCATCGCCAGCCTCACCTTGTCGAGCCTGGGCGCGGCGAAATCGCCCATGTACCGTGCGCCGGCGGGGCGCGGCGGGGCCTGTGCGCCGGCTTCCAGCGCCGGCCCGGCGGCCAGGGCCGCGGTGGCGCCGCCGAGGGTCTTCAGGAAGGTGCGGCGTTCGGTCTGAGTCGGCTTCTTCTTCATAATCTCTTGTCAGCCTCGGAGGAATGTGGCGGTGCGGCGCGCCGCCGGTCGGCCCAATCCTACAACGGCGGGGAACCAGTGGCACAGGCGTCTCGCCTGTGGCGGCCAAGGGGCCCAGTGGCACAGGCGTCTCGCCTGTGAGGTCCATGGGCTCAGTGGCACAGGCGTCTCGCCTGTGGCGGCCAAGGGGCGCAGTGGCACAGGCGTCTCGCCTGTGGCGGCCAAGGGGCCCAGTGGCACAGGCGTCTCGCCTGTGAGGTCCATGGGCTCAGTGGCACAGGCGTCTCGCCTGTGAGGCACGCTACTGTCCGTTGATCAGATCGCCGTACCCGCGGATCCGCCCGGCGGCCACCCCGCTCAGCAGATCGTCCACGCGCTGCACCGTCGACGAGCTGATGTACCCCGGTGTCGTCGGAGCCCAGCCGTAGCGGCTCGGGAAAACCGCCCGGACGATGACGCTGCGCTCGCTGCGCGGAAGGTTCGCCAGGTTGGTGACGAACTGGTCGAAGACGCCGCGGCTGGCGAGGTAATACTCGACGTTCGACGTGTAGAAGACCGAGAGGTGCGCCCCGCGCTGCTGGAGGAGCCGTCCCACGGCGGCCATCGCCGTCCGGCCACCCAGGTCGCCGACCACGGGGATGATCAGGCCGCGCCGCTGCAGGTCGCGTACGAACTGGAAGTCTTCCTCGTTCGCCAGGTAGTTCCAGCGGCGGCCGTCATGATCGGTCTCGAGCAACAGTTCCCGGTAGGTGGGGTAGTAGCGCTGCGGCGGGCGGCCGGCCGACTCGAACTGCAGCCCGAGCCCGCTCTCGATGAAGATCCGGTGGAAACGGTCGATCGTTTCGAAATCGGCCTTCGAGAGCGGGACGCCGAGCCGCTCGATCGCCGCGTCCACGCGGGCGCGCATTGCCGTGACCGCTTCGGGCGGCGCCGGGCCGAGGTCGATGTGCTCGGCGATGCGATCGAGGCTCGCGCGCTTCCACGCGGCGCGCGGCTTCGGCTCGGGCCGCCCGAAGAGCAGGCTCAAGTACTCGGCGCGGTTGTCGGACAGCTTGAAGAGCGCGCGAAAAAGCAGGTGCAGCAGCAGGTTGTCGCGGCGGATGTCGACGATGAAGGCGATCGACGGCCGCGTCTGCGCGATGTAGGTGAAGTTCTGATCGGGGCCGACGCCGAGGTACACGCCCCCGTCGAGCCGCGCGCGGCGCAGCTCGGGGATCACGTGCAGGTACGACCGCTCGTTCGAGATCAGGTTGTTGCTGTTGAAGAAGCCGCCAGGTTCCGAGAGGGCGCCGACCGTCTCGGCGTAGGTGGCTGGCTTCCGGCCGACGGGCGCCGTGCAGACCGCGGTCAGCAGCGTCGCCGTCAGCAGGACGAGGAGGCGGCGCGGCAGGGGGGGCATGCCCCAGTATAAGCAAGCGCCGGTGCACTGGTGCCGGCTGGCAGCCCGTCAGTTCGTCACCCGCCGAACAGGCCTCTCCAGAGGAACCACCCGCCCATGACGAGGATGAACAGCTGCGCGAGGCGGTTGAAGAAGGCGCGGCGCCGGGCGAGCAGCTCGTCCGCCACCGAGACGCCGAGGAGGGCCGGCGCCGTGCCGAGGCCGAAGAGGGCGAGTGCCGAGGCTCCTTGGACCGCGCCGCCGCGCGAGACGGCGGCCACCACGGCGGAGTAGAGGAAGCCGCAGGGCAGCAGGCCCAGGAACAACCCCGTCGCGAACGGGTGCTCCGGCACCCGCCCCTTCAGGCGGCCCGCGACCCGGCCGAAGAATCGTCCGCCGGCGTCGAACGACGCGAGGTCGGACAGCGCGACGAGCCCCCAGGCGGCCAGCACCGCGCCGGCCACCAGCATCGCGCCCCGCTGCAGGCCGACGAGGTTCCCCGCCAGGTTGGCCGCGCCTCCAACGGTTCCTGCCAGCGCGCCAAGTGCCGCGTACGTGACGATGCGGCCCGCGTGGTACCAGCCCTGCGGCGCGAGCGGCGCAAGGCGCCGGCTCCCGCCAGCCGTCCCGCCCGGGTCGCCTCCGCGAACGACCGGGTGGTACCGGCGCGACACGAACAGCACGAACGGCGAGCACATCCCGACGCAGTGCCCGAAGCCGCCGAGCAGGCCGAGCGTCACGAAGCCGAGCAGGTCGTAGGGAACGCCGTTCACGAGTGGTATTCGAGGCACTCCAGGAGCGCCGGGTCCTTCAGCGGCACGGGGTCGTGGCGTGAGAGCGCCCAGCCGAAGACCAGCGTGAAGAGGCCCAGGAACCCGAGCGTCACAGCCAGCTCGACGACCGGCAGGTGACCATGGGCCGCCTCCACCCCATGGGTCAGCGCGGGCCCTACCATGACGTACAGCTCCCAGAACTGCGCAAAGAGCAGCAGCACGGCCACGGGGACGAGCTTCCTCGGGTTGCGCTTGGCGTCCCTCGGCAGCAGGAGCAGGAACGGCACGACGAACTTCAGCACCGGCAGAATTGCGAAGTACGGCAGCCAGCCGTGGTCAGCGCGGCGCAGGAAGTAGGTGGTCTCCTCGGGGATGTTCGCGTACCAGATGAGCATGTACTGGCAGAAGTAGATGTACGCCCAGAACCCGGTCGCGGCGAACACCATCTTCCCGAGGCTGTGCAGGTGGTGCTCGTTGAGGAACCCTCTCAGCGTGCCCGACATCACCAGCAGGCCGGCCGCGACAGCGACAAACGCCGTCCCGGTCTGGACGATGTCGGTGAAGACGAGCACCGCGAACATCGTCGAGAACCAGTGCGCCTCGAGCGAGAGCAGCAGGTAGAAGCTGACGATGCTCAGCGTGACGGCGAAGACGACGAGGAAGATGGCCGAGAGCGTGCGGTTCGCGCGCGTGGCGGCGTGCCCGCCCTCGCGGTCCTGCCGCAGCGAGGCGCCCACCATCCGCGCCCCGAACGCCGCCCACAGGAGCAGGCTCGCGCCCAGCAGCACCGTGAACGCCGTCGCGTTCAGGAAGGGCGACTTGTGCAGCAGCAGCGCGTCGTTCGCGACCGCGTCGGCGTGCGACCAGTGATACAGCGGGTGGGCGCCGAGGGCGACGGCCATCGTCAGCAGCCCCCCCGGGATCAGCCACGCGGTCATCGCCTCGGGGATCCGCCGCATCGTCACCGACCAGTCGGCCCCGGCCAGGTACAGCATCGACAGCCAGGCCACGGCGAACGCGCCCAGGCCGAGCGCGAAGAAGGCGCCGATCAGGTACGCGCTCCAGGCAAGCTGCGCCTCGCCGCGGGCGAAGGCCCATGCCAGGGCGGCGCTCCCCGCGAGGACGGCCGCGAGCGACGACACCAGGACCTGGCGCGGCGGGGCCAGGCGGCCCGGCACCGCGGGAAGGGCGCGATAGTGTTCCCGGGTCATGAGGCCTTCCCCTTCGAAGTGGCGTCAGGAGTGTCGGCCGGAGCGGAGGCGGGGGCTACTGGTTCCGCCTTCTGCATCTGACGGATGTAGTGGATTACCGACCAGATGTCGTGGGCGTTCACCTGCCGCGCGTGGCTCGGCATCGAGTTCTGTCCCCGCATCGGGCGGTGGAACAGCTGCCCGTCCGGCCAGTCCCGCACCTTCTGCGTCATGAGGCTTGGCGGCTTCGGGAAGACCGCCGTGACGTGGCCGTCGCCGGCGCCCTTCGGGCCGTGGCAGGTGATGCACACCTGCTCGTAGACGAACTGCCCGTGCGCGAGGGCAGCGGGCGTCGCCTGGAGCGGGTTCACCAGTTCGGCGCCGGCGCGGTCGGCCTCGTTCTGCGCGTAGGGATAGGGCGCTTCACCGACGGCGAGCGTTCCCGGCTGCGGCTCCATCGTGCCGGTCGGGCGGGCGCCGAACAGGTCCTTGCGCTGCGGCTTGAGCTTCGGCTGGTCGCCCATGTCGAGGCGATTGCCCTCGCGGTGAGGCGTCCGGCCGGCCGGCAGGCCGACGTCGCAGGCCGACGCGAGTGCGGCCAGCAGCAGCACGGCGGCCGGCCGTGCCAGCAGGCGGAACGTGCCCGCCGCCGAGGGGACGGTCCTTCTACGCATTGGTCCCTCCCGCCACCTCGACGAGCCTGACCCCGTCGGCGCCGAGCGAGCGGACGAAGCGCTCCGCCTCGGCGGCGTTCCACTTGGGGTCGGTGGCCGAGATCCAGAGGACGAACCGATCGAAGGTCGCCCCGGTCTTCACCGCCATCGGCGGCGGCTGCGGAACCGAGTCCATCTTCCCGGCGACGACGGCCACCACGGCGCTGCCGAGGGCGGCCCAGAAGACCATCGCTTCGAAGGTGATCGGGATGAAGGCCGGCCACGCGGCGAACGGCTTGCCCCCGAAGTTCATCGGCCAGTCCCAGACCATCACGTAGTTCTGGAGGGCCTGGGCGAACAGGATGCCGCACAGCGCGAGGACCGCGGTCACCCAGGGAAGCCACGACCGCTTCTGGCCCATCGCCTCCTCCATCCCATGGATGGGGAAGGGAGTCAGGAAGTCGAAGTGCTTCCATCCGGCGTCGCGCACCTTCACGGCCGCGGCCAGCGCGTCGGCCGGCTCGTAGAAGTGGCCGAGGACGCCCTTGGTCGAGTTCGGCACCATGGCTCACACCTCCTCGAACGCGCCGCCGCCGGCGGCGGTTGGCAGCGGCGTGGGGCTGGGCATGCCCCGCGCGACCTTCGGATCCATCACGCCCTTCACCTCGGAGATCGCGACCGCGGGCAGGACGCGCACGAAGAGGAGGAAGAGGGTGAAGAAGAGGCCGAAGGAGCCCAGCAGGATCGCGTAGTCCCAGAACGTGAGGGCGTACATCCCCCAGGACGAGGGCAGGAAGTCGCGGTGGAGCGACGTGACGACGATGACGTAGCGCTCGAACCACATGCCGACGTTCACCAGGATGGACACGACGAAGAGAACCGCGGTGTGCCGCCGCATCGGCTTCCACCAGAACAGCTGCGGCACGATCGCGTTGCAGGTGAACATGATCGCGTAGGCCCACCAGTACGGCCCGAACGCCCGGTTCTTGAAGATGAAGCCCTCCCACTCGCTGCCCGAGTACCACGCCATGAAGAACTCGGTCGAGTAGGCGAAGCCGACGAGCATGCCCGTCAGCATCAGGATCTTCGCCATCGCCTCCATGTGGTTCAGGGTGATGTAGTTCTTCATCCCGAAGTAGCCGCGCATGAAGGTCATCAGCGTGATGACCATCGCGAACCCCGAGAAGATGGCGCCGATGACGAAGTAGGGCGGGAAGATCGTGGTGTGCCAGCCGGGCATCACCGAGGTGGCGAAGTCGAACGAGACGATCGTGTGCACCGAGAAGACCAGCGGCGTCGCCAGCGCGGCCAGGATCATGTAGCCCGACTCGTAGTGGCGCCACGCGCGGTGGGAGCCGGTCCAGCCGAAGCTCATCGCGTTGTACAGCCGCCGCCTCCACGGGTGGGTGGCGCGGTCGCGGACCGTGGCCAGGTCTGGCAGCAGCCCCATGTACCAGAAGGTGAGGGAGACGAGGCCGTAGGTGGAGATCGCGAAGATGTCCCAGGCGAGCGGGGAGTTGAAGTTCACCCACAGCGGGCCGCGCGCGTTGGGGTAGGGAACGAGCCAGTAGGCGAACCAGGGGCGCCCGAGGTGGATGATCGGGAAGATGCCGGCGCAGGCGACCGCGAAGAGCGTCATCGCCTCGGCCGCCCGGTTGATGCCCGTCCGCCACTGCTGGCGGAACAGGTAGAGGACGGCCGAGATCAGCGTGCCCGCGTGGCCGATGCCGATCCAGAACACGAAGTTGATGATGAACGAGCCCCACCCGACCGGCTGGTTGACGCCCGCGATGCCCATGCCGGCGTAGAAGAGCGTGGTCAGCGAGAAGACCAGCAGGCCGAGGAACGCCAGCGCGACGCTGAACGCGATCCACCACCGCCTCGTGGGGAACCGCTCGGCGTGCATGCAGATGTCCTGGTCGACCTCGGCCCACGTCTTGCCCCCCGTGACGAGCGGTTCGGCGACCTCGAGGTCGCCCCCGTAGGGGCCGGCGCCCGGAAGCACGATCGGCCGGCCGGTCAGCTGGCCGTCGTCCATCACGGTGGCGTAGGGACTCACCTCATGCCTTGTCATGACGCACCCTGGACAGGTAGGAGATGGACGGCTCGACGCCGAGCGCCTCGAGGAGCTTCATGGCGCGTGGCCCGGCGGCAAGCGCCGCCACGCGCGAGTTCGGGGCGTTCGCGTCGCCGAAGACGATGGCGCCGGTCGGGCAGGCCTCCATGCACGCCGTGACGACGGCCCCGTCCTCGAAGTGATCCCTCGGCTTTCCCTCGCGCGTCGCCTCCGACCGCGCCGCCTTGATGCGCTGGACGCAGAAGGAGCACTTCTCCATCACGCCGCGGCTGCGGACGGTGACCTCGGGGTTGTTCTTCATCTGCATCGGGCTGCGGGCGTTGAGCGCCGCGTTCCGCGCGATCCGCGGCTCGAGCCAGCGGAAGAAGCGGCTCTCCTGCGCCTTGCTGTACTCCCAGAAGTTGTACCGCCGCACCTTGAAGGGGCAGTTGTTCGCGCAGTACCGGGTGCCCACGCAGCGGTTGTAGATCTGCTGGTTCAGTCCCTCCTCGCTGTGCATCGTGGCGACGAAGGGGCAGACCGTCTCGCACGGCGCGTTCTCGCAGTGCTGACAGAGCATTGGCTGGAAGAGCGTGCGGGGCTCTTCCACCACCTCGAGCGGGCCGTCCCAGACCTCGGCGTCCCACCCGCCGTCCTTCTTCGGCGCGTCGTAGTAGCGGTCGATCCGGATCCACGACATCTCCCGCCCGTCCAGCATGCCCCGCCGCCCCACGACCGGGACGTTGTTCTCGGCCTGGCAGGCGAGCACGCACTTGCCGCAGCCGTTGCACAGGCTGAGGTCGATCGCCATCGCCCACCGGGCGTTCGGGTAGGGGTGCTCCGGCCAGGCCGACGGCCCCCCGTGCTGCTGCTCGGTGCCCGAGCGAGCGTCGGCTTCGAAGGCCGACAGCGTGGTCACGGGTACCAGCGGCCGCCGCGCCCGATCGATCACGTCCGAGCCCTGGGCAAAGGCCAGTTCCTCGCGGCCGCCGGCCTTGCGGATCGAGACCGGCAGTCCCGACGAGACCAGGCGGCCGTCGAGCAGGCGCCGCAGCGGGAAGGCGTTCGGGCCGACGCCGGCGCCGATGACCCCGCAGGCTGCGCGGCCCAGCCCGAGGGGAA
>DAOPQX010000093.1:0-10624 GCA_035348395.1 Vicinamibacterales bacterium
GAGGCCGCCGTAGCCGATGTCGTAGGCCCAGCCGTCACCGCCGAAAATCCAGACGCTCTTCTTCACCAGGGCGTCGGCGATCGTGGCGAGCCAGCGCGCCTCGGCCGAGTCGAGGCCCGCCAGCTTCTGGCCGAGGGCCGCGATCCGCTCGCGCTGGGCGGCGATGCCGGCCTCGGTCGACTGGTCGGCCCCGAGCAGCGCCTCGACCAGCCCCTCGCCTATCTGCGGGGCGAGGGCGCGCAGCAGCTCCTGCGCCTGTTCCTGTTTCTTGTCGATGGCGAGGCGGAAGCCGAAGCCGAACTCCGCGTTGTCCTCGAACAGCGAGTTCGACCAGGCCGGCCCGCGGCCGTCGCGGTTCTTCGCGTACGGCGCCGTGGGCAGGTTGCCGCCGTAGATCGACGAGCAGCCGGTGGCGTTGGCGACCAGCAGGCGGTCGCCGAACAGCTGGGTCATCAGCTTGACGTACGGGGTCTCGCCGCACGCCGCGCACGCCCCCGAGTACTCGAAGAGCGGCTGGAAGAACTGCGAGCCCTTGACGTCGGTCTTCACCCGGCTGCGGTCCACCTCGGGCAGGTTCAGGAAGAACTCGTAGTTCTTCGCTTCCGCCTCGCGGATGGGGCGCTGCGGCATCATGTCGATCGACTTGTGCTTCGGGTTCGCCTTGTCCTTGGCGGGGCACACCGACACGCAGATGCCGCAGCCGGTGCAGTCCTCGGGCGCCACCTGGATGGTGTACTTCATCCCCTTGAACTCGCCCCCCTTGAAGTCGATCGACTTGAAGGTCTCGGGCGCATCCTTGAGCAGGTCGGAGTCGTACACCTTGGCGCGGATGGCGGCGTGCGGGCAGACCATCGCGCACTTGTTGCACTGGATGCAGATCTTGGCGTCCCACACCGGGATGTCGAGCGCGATGTTCCGCTTCTCCCACCGCGCGGTGTCGGTCGGCCAGGTGCCGTCCACCGGGAACGCGCTGACCGGCAGCAGGTCGCCGCGGTTGGCCATCATCGTCGCCGTCACGCGCTGCACGAACTCGGGGGCCTGCTCGCTGACCAGCGGCGGCCGCCGGCGGCCGTCGGTCACCGCGGCGGGCACCTCGACCCGGTGCAGGTGCTCGAGCGTCTGGTCGACGGCGGCGAAGTTCTTCCTGACGACCTCCTCGCCGCGCTTGCCGTACGTCTTCTTGATCGCCTTCTTGATCTGGGTAATCGCCTCCTCGCGGGGCAGCACGCCCGAGATCGCGAAGAAGCAGGTCTGCATGATCGTGTTGATGCGCGTGCCCATCCCGGTGGCCTTCGCCACCTCGTAGGCGTCGATCACGTAGAACTGCAGGCGCTTGTCGACGATCTGCTGCTGCACCTCGACCGGCAGGTCGGCCCAGACCCGGTCGGCGGGCAGCGGGGCGTTCAACAGGAACACCGAGCCGTCCTGCGCGTACTGCAGCACGTCGTACTTGTCGAGGAAGACGTACTGGTGGCACGCGACGAAGTTCGCCTTCTTCACGAGGTAGGACGACCGGATCGGCCGCGGCCCGAAGCGCAGGTGCGAGATCGTGATCGCGCCCGACTTCTTCGAGTCGTACACGAAGTAGCCGTTCCCGTAGTTGTCGGTCTCCTCGCCGATGATCTTGATCGAGTTCTTGTTGGCGCCGACCGTGCCGTCGGCCCCCAGGCCGAAGAACACCGCCCGCACCACGTCGTCGGGCTCGATGTCGAACTCGGGGTCGACCGGGAGCGAGAGGTGGGTGACGTCGTCCACGATGCCGACCGTGAACTGCCGCTTCGGGTTCTCGGCGGCCAGCTCGTCGAAGACGGCCTTCGCCTGCGCGGGCGTGTAGTCCTTCGAGGAGAGGCCGTAGCGGCCGCCCACCACCAGCGGCTCGATCGGCCGCGCGGCGCCGTTGGTCTGCTCCTGGCGCAGGGCGGTGACGACGTCGAGGTACAACGGCTCGCCGAGGCCGCCCGGCTCCTTGGTGCGGTCGAGGACCGCGATCCGCCGCGCGGTGGCCGGCAGCGCCGCCAGGAAGTGCGCCGCCGAGAACGGGCGGTAGAGGCGGACCTTGATCAGCCCAACCTTCTCACCGCGCGCCACCATCCACTCCACCAGCTCGTGCGTCACCTCGGCGCCCGAGCCCATCATCACGATGACCCGCTCCGCCTCGGGGTGGCCGACGTAGTCGAAGAGGTGGTAGTGGCGCCCCACCAGCTTCCCGAACTCGTCCATCGTGTCCTGCACGATTTCGGGCGCCACGAGGTAGTAGGGGTTGATCGCTTCGCGCGCCTGGAAGAAGGCGTCGGGGTTCTGCGCCGTGCCGCGCATCACGGGGGCATCGGGCGTGAGCGCCCGGCGGCGGTGCGCCTCGACCAGGTCGGGCGTGACGAGCTGCCGGAGATCGTCGTCGGTCAGCTGCTCGATCTTCGACACCTCGTGCGAGGTGCGGAAGCCGTCGAAGAAGTGCAGGAACGGCACGCGCGACCGCAGCGTCGCGCGCTGGCCGATCGCCGCGAAGTCGTGCGCCTCCTGGACCGAGCCCGAGGCGAGCAGCGCGAAGCCCGTCTGGCGGCAGGCCATGACGTCCGAGTGGTCGCCGAAGATCGACAGCGCGTGGGCGGCCACCGTGCGGGCCGACACGTGCATGCAGAAGGAGGTGAGCTCCCCCGCGATCTTGTACATATTGGGGATCATCAGCAGCAGCCCCTGCGACGCCGTGAAGGTCGTCGTCAGGGCGCCGGCCTGCAGCGCCCCGTGCACGGCGCCGGCCGCGCCGGCCTCCGACTGCATCTCGGTCACCTGCGGGATGGTCCCCCAGATGTTCTTCCTGCCCTTCGCCGACCACTCGTCCGCCCACTCGCCCATGTTCGACGAGGGAGTGATGGGGTAGATGGCGATGACCTCGTTCGTCCGGTGGGCGACCGAGGCGGCAGCCTCGTTTCCGTCGATCGTGATGCGAGGACGTGTCATATGAGTGCTTTCTCCGCTAGGCGACCGCGTGGGCCGGATGGTCGGGCCGAGGTGCGCGAATCGACCCGGCAGTGGGCCACAGCAACCTTCGTGCTGCCGCTGAAGGCGACGAAATCCTTGGCATTTCGTGCCTCAGCGGTTGATTCCGCAGATCGAGCGCCGGAAATCCGGCAGTCCCGGCTCGTCCGTGTTCACGGTGCAGTACGGGGGCGCGCAGCGGCCCGGCTGCGACGTTCGTCTACAAGCTCGAGGTGAAGGAGGTAGAGACGAGGGCACACCGTAGGGCGTGCCCTGCACTGCACAACCTACTAATATTAGATCGTTCCACGGCCCGGTGCGAACCTTTCCGCACCTGGCTCGATGCGGTCCATTTCCCATCAGGAGACGCCCGTGAACCGCCTGCTCGCACTCGCCGACGCCGGTCAATCGGTCTGGATCGACTTCATTCGCAGGGCCCTGCTCGACAGCGGCGAGCTCGAGCGGCTCGTCCGGGAGGACGGCGTCGCCGGGGTGACCAGCAACCCGACCATCTTCGAGAAAGCGATCGGCGGCAGCGCCGACTACGACGCGCAGATCCGGCGGGTGCTGTCCGAGGAGCCCGGAATCGACCCGCACGAACTGTTCGAGCGCGTGGCCCTCGACGACATCCGTGCGGCCTGCGACGTACTGCGGCCGGTCTTCGAGCGGACGGGCGGGGCCGACGGCTTCGTGAGCTTCGAGGTGCCTCCCTCGCTGGCCGACGACACCGCCGCCACCGTCTCGCAGGCCCAGCGGCTCTGGCGGGCCATCGACCGGCCGAACGCGATGATCAAGGTGCCGGCGACGCCGGCCGGCATCCCGGCCATCGAGGAGCTGATCGCCGCGGGCGTGAACGTGAACGTCACGCTGATGTTCTCGCTCGACCACTACGAGCGCGTCGCCCAGGCGTACATCCGCGGCCTGCACCGCCGCCGCGATCTCGCGGGCGCCGCGTCGGTCGCGTCGTTCTTCGTCAGCCGCGTGGACTCGGTCGTGGACAAGGCGCTCGAGAAGATCGGCACACCCGAGGCGCTCGCGCTCCGCGGCCGCGCGGCGATTGCCAACAGCCGCCTCGTCTACCGGCGCTTCCGCGAGATCTTCGACGGCGAGCCGTTCGCCGCGCTGCGGGAGAAAGGCGCGCGCCCGCAGCGGCCGCTCTGGGCGAGCACCAGCACGAAGAACCCCGACTACCGCGACGTCGTCTACGTGGAGGAGCTCGTCGCGCCCCGTACGGTGAATACCGTTCCGCCCGCGACGCTCGACGCCTTCCGCGATCACGGAGAGGTGCGCGGGGAGACTGCCGCCGAGGCGCCCGAGGCCGCGCGGCAGCTGCTCGACGAGCTGGCCAGGCTGGGGATCGACCTCGACGCAATCACCGAGCGCCTGCAGCGCGAAGGCGTCGCCTCGTTCGCCAAGTCCTACGACGACCTGATCGCGGCGCTCCGTGCCAAGTCGCGCCAGCTCTTCGTGGATCGCGTCTGCCGGCAGGACCTGGCGCTCGGGAGCGCCAAGCCCGCCGTCGAAGAGCGCCTCGCGGCCTGGGAGCGCGAAGGGCTGATGGGCCGCATCCGCGCGAAGGACCACACCGTCTGGTCGAGCACCCCGGTGCCCGAACTGACGGATCGGCTCGGCTGGCTGACGCTCCCCCGGGAGATGGGGGCGCACGCCGCCGAGCTTGCCTCCCTGGCCGCCGAAATCCGGCGCGAGAAGATCGAGCAGGTGGTGCTGCTCGGCATCGGCGGCTCGAGCCTCGCGCCCGAGGTCATCCATGCCACCTTCGGCCGCCGCGAGGGCCATCCCCCCCTCGCCGTCCTCGACAGCACGCACCCCGCCGCGGTGCAGAGCCTGGCCGGGCAACTGACCCCCGGCAAGGTGCTGTTCGTCGTCGCCAGCAAGTCGGGCACGACGGTCGAGCCCAACGCGTTGTTCCATTACTGGTGGAAGTGGGCGGGCGCGTCGGGCCGCTGCTTCGTGGCGATCACGGACCCGGGCACGCCCCTCGAAGGGCTGGCGCGGGAACGCGGGTTCCGCCGCGTGTTCCACGGCACGCCCGAGGTCGGGGGGCGCTACGCCGCGCTCAGCCTGTTCGGCCTGGTGCCTGCCGCGCTGACCGGTGTGGACGTCTCGACCCTGATCCAGGATGCGCGGTGGATGACCGACGTCTGCCTGGCCGGGCACCCCGAGCCGGTCAACCCCGCCCTCCAGCTCGGTGCCGCCATCGCGGAGCTGGCCAGGGCCGGGCGCGACAAGCTGACCTTCCTGGTCGATCCGCCCTTCGGCGCGCTTCCCGCCTGGCTCGAGCAGTTGATTGCCGAGAGCACGGGGAAGAACGGGACCGGGATCGTGCCGATTGCCGACGAGCCGTCTCTTCCCGTCGAGAAGTACGGGCCCGATCGCGTCTTCGTCGCCATCCAGACCCCGGCGGGCGGCGCGGCCGGCCGCGAACGGGCGTCGGCACTCGAGGCGGCCGGGCACCCGGTCGTCCGGATCAGCCTCGACAGTCCGCAGAACCTCGGCCAGGAGTTCTTCCGCTGGGAGCTTGCCGTCGCAGCGGCCGGGGCCGCCCTCGGCGTCCAGCCGTTCGACCAGCCCGACGTGCAGCTCGCAAAGGACATGGCCCGGCGTGCGATGGCCGACCCCGCTGCCATCTCGGGCGCGGCACTGCAGCCGTGCCCGGCGTCGCGGGCGAACGAGGTGATCGACGAGTGGCTCGCTTCGGGCCGGCCCGGCGACTACGTCGCCCTGCAGGCGTTCCTCGCGCCCAGTGCCGAGCTCACCGCTCTCCTGCAGGAACTGCGGGGAGCGCTCGGGGCGCGGAGCGGTCTGGCCACCACGCTCGGCTACGGTCCGCGCTTCCTGCACTCGACCGGCCAGCTGCACAAGGGAGGGCCCAACACCGGGTTGTTCCTCCAGTTGATCGACGACCCGGCCGACGATGTGGCGGTGCCCGATCTCGGGTTCACCTTCGGCCAGCTGCTGCGGGCGCAGGCCGACGGCGACGCGGCGGCGCTCCGCGAGCGCGGGCGGCGGCTGTTGCGGGTGCAGCTGGGTCGCGAGCCCTTGAAGGCGCTGCGAGAGATGGCAGGGAAGGGGTAGGCTAGGCGGTCGCTTCGGCCAGCACGGCCTCGGCGCTGGGGGCGGGCGCCGGCACGGCGCGAAGCCGCGGCTCGAGCAGCAGCCGCAGGCCGTAGCCTGCCGGCGCGCCGGTCGCCGGCCGCGTCGGGCTCACCCGGTAGACCGCCGAGAGCACCTTGCCCCGGCGCAGGAACGAGGGCAGCGACTCGGAGGAAGGCGTCGGCTCGGCCTGCAGGGTCACCAGGCGATAGAGGGGGATGGGCGCGCCGCTCACGCTTTCGACGTAGGCGCCCGTCTCGCTGACGTCGCGGATCACCACGCTGTTGAAGCGCGCAGTTCCGCGTCCGTCCCGCCACACGAGCCGGCCCGCGGCCTCGACGTCGATCCGTGCGTGCGCCCGCTGTTCACCTCGAAGCCTGCCCGGCCGCCCGATCATCTGCGTGGTGTCCATCGTAGGTCCCCTTCGCGCCCCTGTCTCCTGGCCCCTAGCCCTTCAACTCCTGGTCCGCCCGGCCAGACCGTTGGCCGGTCCGGCTCAATCCATCCCAACCCCTTGTATTTAAAGGATGTTGCTGCGAAGGGCGGCTCTCGGGACGCCGCCCGGGGTGGATACGAAGTATCCATTCA
This sequence comes from Vicinamibacterales bacterium, assembly GCA_035348395.1. Classification (GTDB taxonomy): domain Bacteria; phylum Acidobacteriota; class Vicinamibacteria; order Vicinamibacterales; family Fen-181; genus JARKSS01. Next base: position 6,679 of record DAOPQX010000093.1, read on the forward strand.
TCCCCACGACTGGATACCGAGTGATCGGGCTTGAAGCGGGATTCAGGGCCAAGCGGGCTAGATTGGCGCGCCCTCGAGACCCAGTCGTCTCATTTTGAGGTACAGGCCGCGGCGGGTGAGGCCCAGAGTACGGGCGGCCTCGGAGATGTTGCCATCGCTGCGGTCGAGCGCGGCGCGGATCATCGACCGCTCCAGGTCGTCCACGGCGGCCGCCAGGGTGACGTCGGGCCGGAGGACGGGAAGGGTGGCGGCGGCCGGCCGCGCCTCTTCGCGCAGCGCCGAGAAGCCCGGCGAGAGGTGTTCGATGCCGACGACGCCGCCGGCCGTGCCAAGGGCGACAGCCCGCTGGATCTCGTTGCGCAGTTGCCGCACGTTGCCCGGCCACCAGTGCTGCGAGAAGAGGTCGAGCGCGTCGCGGCTCAACTGCACGTCGGGCTTGTTCAGCCGCTCGCAGGCCTCGCGCAGGAACAGCGCGCACAGGTGGGGGATCTCCTCGCGCCGCTCGCGCAGCGGCGGGACGTGGATGCGGAGCACCGTCAGGCGGTAGTAGAGGTCTTCGCGGAACTTGCCCTCGGCGACGCGCTGCTCGAGGTCGGCGTTGGTGGCCGCCACCACGCGCACGTCGACGCGCTGAGGCCGCGTCTCGCCGATCGGCAACACCTCGCCCTGCTCGAGGAACCGCAGCAGCTTCGGCTGCACCTCCAGGGGGAGGTCGCCGATCTCGTCGAGGAACAAGGTGCCGCCGGCCGCCGACCGAATGAGGCCCGCCTGGTCGTTGACGGCGCCGGTGAACGCGCCGCGGCGGTGCCCGAACAGCTGGCTGTCGGCCAGCTCTCGCGTCGTGGTGGTGCAGTTGTACGGCAGGAACATCCCGCCGCTGCGCAGCGAGCCGGCGTGGATCGCGCGGGCGACCAGTTCCTTGCCGGTGCCGCTCTCGCCGGTGACGAGGACGGTCAGATCATTGCCCTGCAGTCGCTGGATCTGCTCGACCACCCGCGCCATCGCGGCGCTCGCGCAGACGAACCCCGGCAGGATCGTGTCGAGCGATCGCAGCGCCGCGCGCTCGGCCGGCTGCGCGGCACGGTCGCGGCTGCCGCACAGCTCGAATCCCTGTCGCGCCACCGCGGCGATCATCCTCAGGCGCCGCGCCGTGATCACCCCGATCGCGCGCGACGAGGCGACGACGCCCAGGCGCAGGTCGTCGCCCTCGTGGCCGAGCGACTCGGTGCGCATCTCGCCGCTGCCGTAGGCGGCGCCCCGCCCCACCGACCGCGCGAGGGCGAGCGCCGCGTCGGCGTCGCAGCCCGCGCTCGCGATCACGCGAACGTCGCGCGAGGGGGACTGGAGGAACACCGCGGCGCAGTCCGCGCCCGCTGCCTCGAGCAGCGCCGACGCCGTTTCGAGGGCCAGCAGGTCGGGCATCACCGCCGCGTCCACCAGGCGCCGCACGATCACGTCGTCGGCCTCGCCCGGGGCGGCGAGGTACTCGCCGGTCGTCGACGCTGGCCGCGGTGCAGCCTCCGAGCGGGCGGCGGCGAGGTCGGGTTCCGCGCCGAGGGCCTCGAACACGGCGAGCGCCTCGCGCAGGTGCCGGTCGGCGGCCGACCGCGCGCCGACCCGCGAGACGAGGCGCCCCAGCGCCAGCCGGCTCAGCGCCCCCTGGTAGCGCTCGCCGAGCAGGTCGAACACGCTCGCACTCTGCGCGAGGTCGTGGTACGCGTCGGTCGTCTGCCCCCGGTGCAGGTGCACGCCGGCGCGAAGCCGCAGGTACTCGCCCCACACGCCGGGCATCAGGCGGGGGTCGAGCCGCGCCGAGACGACCGCCAGTCGGCGTTCGGCTGCGTCGAGCTGCTGCCCGGCGAGGAGGGCTTCGCAGGCGAGCAACTCGGCCTGCATGACGTCGGCGGGCGGCGCGCCGGGCGTTGCCGACACGTCGGAGGCGCGCTCGATGGCCTCCTCGCGGTCGCCGCGGCGCAGCGCGAGGCGCGCGGCCAGCAGGCGCAGCGACCAGTCGTACCAGCGGCTGGTCTGCTCGCCGTACGTCCCGTACGCCTCGCCGGCGCGGGCCAGCCACCCGTCGGCCTCCTCGTAGCGTCCCCTGATCAGGTGAATCTGCGCCAGCGTGTCGTACACCGCGCCGGTCGTCTCGCGCGCCTGCACCGGGGTGCGCACCTCGAGCGCCCGCCGCAGCGCCCGCTCGGCCCGGGCGAGGTCGCCGAGCCGCACGCAAATCTGCCCGAGCGTCGCGAGCGCCACCGCAAGGCCGTGCAGCGAGCCGGCGTGCTCGTGGAGGGCGACGGCGCGCTCGGCCAGCGCCAGCGCCTGCTCGTGGCGGTGGCGCATCAACTCCACGTTGGCCTGGTTGCCGCACACCAGCGCGAGCACGTCCTCCGCCTGTGCCGCCGCCGCCAGCTGCTCGGCCTGCCGGAACGCCGCCATCGCCTCGTCGCTGCGACCCGACTGCGCGAAGCTGATCCCCGCGAGCGAGTGGGCGAGCGCGACGTGACGCCGATCACCGGCCGCGTGCAGCGCGGGCACCGCCTTGGCGATCTCCTCGCGCACGATGGCCGGATCGCCGAGCTGGCGGTAGCAGACCGCGAGCTCGTAGTGGGCGAGGCCGATCGCGCGCGAGTCGAGCGCGAGCTCCGCCTGCTTCAGCGCGCGCCCCAGCAGGCCGATCGCCCGCGACTGGTCACCGCGGACGGCCGCAAGCCGGCCGTGCAGGCGCCAGAGGGCCGAGAGGGTGGAAGGGGGGATGCGCTCGCGCAGGACGTCGGGCGCGCGCCCGAGCACCGCCGCGGCCTGCTGCACGTCATCGCGCTGCAGGTGCGCCTCGGCCAGTGCGCACCGGATGTCGAGCTCGTCCTCGCGCCGGAGCGCGGGCAGGGCGGTGGCCTGCGCAAGCCAGTCGATGGCCTCGGCGGCTCGGCCGCGCTGCAGCGCCGCCGCGGCGCGCGCCATGGTCGCGGCCAATGGCTGGGCAGGCACGGCGGAGAGTATAGCGCGCCTTTCCAACCGTGAATCGCGCGAGGTGTCTGCAATGGCGCACTGCAGATCGCCGCGGCGCCCGCCTCGCGGGCCCTTGCGTGTCAAGGGCTTCCGGGGCGATCCCTGTCTGTCGAGCTCTGCGTGGCACCCGCCTTGCTCCGGACATCACGGGCAAATCAGTGAGAGAAGGCGCGGAGCGTACCCCCACGGTGACGCCGCGCCGCGCCCGGCATAAATGGCCCTCATGGTGGCCGGGCTTGGAACGGAACACAGGAGGATACGATCGATGGTTTCACGAACGCGTCTCTTCGCGGCTGGACTGGCAGCCGCGGGCCTGATGGCCCTGCAGAGCACACCGGCGGCCCAGAGCAGCACGGCGGGGCAGTCGTCCTCGTCGAGCTCGCAGCAGTCGTCGATGTCGAGCCAGAACCAGAGCCCCAGCTACCACCTGCAGCAGGCGGAGCGGGTGCTCGACGAAGCCTGGCGCACGTACGGGGAAGGCGGCAGCGGCTCTTCCTCGATGAGCGGTTCGGGCACCACCGGTAGCACGAGCGGATCGACCACGGGATCGACGGCCGGTTCGACGAGCGGCACCGAGAGCGGTCAGTCCGCCTCGTCATCGTCCGACTACAAGGGGCAGCTCCGCGATATCCGCGACGACTTCCAGTCGCTCAAGAAGGCGTGGGAGCAGTCGAAGGGGAGCAGCACCAGCGGCACGACCGGCAGCACCAGCGGCACCACGGGGACGGCCAGCCAGAGCGGGTCGCAGTCGTGGATGACGTATTACACGCAGATCAACCAGTCGCTCGACCGCCTCAACGTGCCGAAGAGCCCCGCGGGCGCCTCGGGCACGTCGGGCTCGTCGATGAGCGGTACCTCCGGCAGCACCAGCGGAACGGGGAGCACTTCCGGCAGCACGTCGGGCAGCTCCTCGACCTACGGGCAGTCCGGAAGCGGC
>DAOPQX010000094.1:0-10607 GCA_035348395.1 Vicinamibacterales bacterium
CGATCTCCGGCGGGACGGCCACCCTCGACGCCGAAGAGCGGCAGGTCGACGGCAAGGTCGAGCTCGAGGGCCGCATCGCGGAGATCCCCGTCGGCGCGACCGACACCTTCTATGTGGGCGAGACGATGGTGACGGTCACGGGCGCCACGGTCGTGCGCCACGGCGAGACCCCTGTCGCCTTTGCGACGCTGAAGGTTGGCGACCGCGTGCACGTGCGCGGAGTCCCGGGCACGGCGCCGAACTCGATCGCCGCGGAGCTGGTGATCGTGCAGAACACCAACGCCAAGGTCCCGGCGAACCTGAAAGGCAAGATCTCCGCGCTGGTGGACGGGACGGCCTGCCCCGCGCTCGAGTTCAAGCTGAGCGGGTGGACCGTGGCGACTTCGGGCTCGACGACCTACTCGAAGGGCAAGAGTTGCGTGGACCTTGCGGCCGGCACGGGCGTGCACGTGAAGGGGACCGTGGTCGCCGGGAAGGTCGCGGCGGGGTCGGTCCAGTTCGACAAGAAGTAGGCTCAGGGCTCGAGAGCTCAGGGGGCTCACGCCCCCTGGGCTCTTCCCTACTCCCCTACTCCTCCTGCAGCCGCCGCTGGAGCTGCACCGGCTCGCGCAGCTTGCGCACCCGCAGGTTGATCATCTCCACGAACACCGAGAACCCCATCGCGAAGTAGATGTAGCCCTTCGGGATGTGCTGGTGCAGCCCCTCGACCACCAGCGAGAACCCGATCAGCAGCAGGAAGCTCAGGGCGAGCATCTTCACGGTGGGGTGCCGGTCCACGAACTCGGCAATCGGCCTGGCCGCCACGAGCATCACCCCCACCGCGATCACCACGGCCGCCACCATCACCGCGATGTGCCGCGCCATCCCGATCGCGGTGATGACCGAGTCGAGCGAGAAGACGATGTCGAGCAGCATGATCTGGACGATCAGGCCCGAGAACGAGGCCACCGCCTTCTCACGCGCCCCGTGCACGCTTCCCTCGAGGTTCTCGTGGATCTCCCACGTGCTCTTCGCGATGAGGAAGACGCCGCCCAGCAGCAGGATCAGGTCGCGGCCCGAGATGTCGAGCCCGACGACGGTGAAGAGCGGGTTGGTGAGCCGGGAGAGCCAGGACAGCGAGAACAGCAGCGCGATGCGCATCAGCATCGCCGCCAGCAGGCCAATCGTCCGCGCCCGCCCCTGCTGGGCCTTCGGCAGCTTCCCGGCGAGCACCGAGATGAAGATGATGTTGTCCACGCCGAGAACGATCTCGAGCGCGGTCAGCGTGAGCAGGGCCACCCAGATTTCCGGGTTGAGGATCCAGTCCATGAGCGTCTCCTCGAGCGGGCCGGCAACCGCTCAAGCATAAACGAGCGCGGGCCGGCTCGTCTTGTCCCAACCGGCGCCCCCGCCCGAGCGTCCAACCGAGTGGACGCTGCAACCCTCCGGGCCTTCAGCCAGTAGTACGAGGAGCAGGCCGGCAAGTCCGGCACCAAGGGGGCGGCCAGCCCCATCCATCACCGGGCGCCGCCGACCCCAGGGAGAGACCGTGGACTTCCTGTTGTGCGTCGCGATCTTCCTCGCACTGGCCTTCCTCGTCGTGCCGGTTGCCATCCTGGCGACCGCGGCGGTCCTCAACCGCCGGCGCGACAGCGAACCCTCCTCTCCAGACGGGATGTCGCTCCCGACACGAACGGTGTAAGGTACAGTCCGGACCCTGATGGACGAGCACGAGAAGACGGCCACCGGCCGCGACATCATCCTTGAAATCGTGCGGGCAATGCAGGGCAACGTCGAGCCGCTGCTGTTCTCGACGATCGCCCCGACCCGCTACTGCGTCTACCTCCACCCGGCCGACTACGAGCGGCTCGAGGGGATCTTCCCGCTCGTCGCCGACCAGGCCCGCCGGGCGCTCGACCAGGAGGTGGAGCGATGGAACGAGGCGGCACGGCGAACGCGCCTGCCGCGGAAGTGGCTCGGCGGCCGCGAGCCGGCTCCCCCGATCGAGCCCCCGGCCGACGGGTGGGACGTCCGCTTCGAGCCCGACGTGGACGGCGAGTTGGCCCCGGGCGACATCGCCGTCGCGTCCGACCTCACGCTGCCGGCCCGGCCCGAGCTCGAAGGATCGAAGACGCGCCGCGTCACGACGCTCCGGCGGGGAGCCGAGGTCAGCCGGCGCGAGCAGGTGCTCGACGTGCCTCCAGCGGCCGTTCGCCCTGTCTCCGTCCCGCCTCTACCGGCCGTCGAATCGCCCGCCCCGCCGGCGCCAGCCTCTTCTCCTCGAGCTGGTTTGCCGGACCCGCCTTCCGCCGGGCTGCCGGACGATCGAACCGTTTACGCGATGCTTGCGTATGAAGATCGTCAGGGGCCGCACCGTGTCGCCGTGACCACCAACCAGGTCGTGATCGGCCGCGGCGGCGTCGGGTACTGGGTGGACGTGAAGCTCGACGTCTCGGCGGACGTCTCGCGCGAGCACCTGCGCCTCCGGCGCGACGAGGCCAGCGGGCAGTTCTTCCTGAAGGACCTCAGCAGCCTCGGGACCAGCCTCGACGGGGTGCCGGTGCCGACCAGCATCGAGGTCGTGGACGGCCGCAAGCGCGACATCGGCGTCGAGGTGCCGCTGCCGCCGCGGGCCCGCATCGGCCTCGCCAACGTCATCGTCCTTGACTTCGAGCTCGCGGTGACTCCGTGACCACCCTCTACTGGCTTCGCTACGGCGGCCTGGCGCTGCTCGTCGCCGCCGCGGCGCTGCTGCTCGTGCTCGCCAGGCGCTCCGATGCCTGACACCGCGATCCGCCACCCGGCGATTGCCGCCGCGGCCGCCAGCGACGTCGGCCTGAGGCGCGAGAACAACGAGGACCGCTACACGTGCGACCCGGCAAGCGGCCTCTTCGTCGTCGTCGACGGCGTGGGCGGGCACGCCGCCGGCGAACATGCCGCTGAGACCGCGCTGCGGATGCTCCGCACGCGGCTCTCGCGCGAGACGGGAAGCCCCGGGGATCGGCTGCGCGAGGCGATCACCCTCGCCAACAACGAGGTGCACCGCCTCGCCGGCAGCGACCCGGCTCTCGAGGGGATGGCCTGCGTCCTGACGGCGGCCCTCGTCGCCGACGGGCGCCTGACGGCCGGCCACGTGGGCGACACGCGGCTCTACACCTTCGCCCGCGGGGCCGCGCGGAAGCTGACCCACGACCACTCTCCGGTCGGCGAACGCGAGGACCGTGGCGAGCTGGACGAGCGCGACGCCATGCGCCATCCCCGGCGCAACGAGATCTACCGTGACGTGGGCTCGGCGGCGCACAACCCCAACGACGACGAGTTCGTCGAGCTGGTCGACGTGCCCTTCGAGCCCGAGAGCGCCTTCCTGATCTGCTCGGACGGCCTGAGCGACCAGGTTTCCTCGCCCGAGATCGCCCGCATCGTCTACGAGCATCCAGACGACCCGGCGACGATCGTCGGGCGGCTCGTCCAGGCGGCGAACGAGGCGGGCGGGAAGGACAACGTGACCGCGGTGTTCTTCGCGGGCGAGCGCTTTGCGGAGGTCGCCCGGCGCGAATGGCCGCGGCGCGCCGCCAGCCCGGAGGACCACGATACCCCGCGCACGCGAGCCCGTGAGCGCGGACGGTGGTTCCTGTCGCCGCCGCTGCTCGCCGGTTACGGCGTGCTGGCGGGCGTGGCGCTGGCCGCCCTGTCGTTCGTCCTGCTCGAGCCGGTGGCGGGGTGGCTGCTCGAGCAGTCGCGCCCGGCCTCCTGGGCGCGCACCTGGCGCGTCGAGCCGGAGGGTGGAGGCGATGCCGCCACGATCGGCGAAGCCCTGCGGCTGGCCTCGCCCGGCGACACGATCTCGGTCGCGCCTGGCGAATACCGCGAAGGCGTGCTGGTGGACCGCGACCTGACACTGGTCAGCCGCAACCCGCGGCAGGCCCGGCTGGCGCCGCCGGCGGCGGCCGAGCAACCCTGGACGGCCGTGCAGGTGCGGGCCGGAGTCGCTTCCCGCATCTCGGGATTCGCCATCGCCGCGAGCCCCGGTGCGCCGCTGGCCGTCGGGATCGCGGTTGGCCAGGCCGCCGTGGAGATCGACGATGTCGAGATCAGCGGCGCCGAGACCGCGGGCCTGCTCCTCGAGAACGGATCGCGCGCCCTGCTCAGGTCGAGTTACGTGCACGACAACCCGGGGACTGGCGTCGTGGTTGCGCCGGGCGCGCTCCCGCGGCTGTTGCACAACGTGATCGCGGCCAACGGGCGAGGAGCACGGTCGGGCCATGCCGGCATCGAGGTGGCACCTGGCGTGTTGCCCGAGCTGTTCGGCAACATCGTCGCCGGCAACGGGCCGGCGGAGGTTGCCGGGCCCTCGGCGGCGCTGCTCCAGGAGTGGCAGCACCACAACACGATCGGGATTGCCGCGCCGGCCAAGCCGGCGAGGCCGGGCGGAGCACGACGGTCGCCGGCGCCCCCGGTGCCGACGATCAGGTGAGGGCGGGCGTGCTGGAGCGTGAGTTCGACAGGTACCGGTTGATCAGGCGCCTCGGGCGAGGCGGGATGGCCGACGTCTATCTCGCCCACGACAACGAGCGCGGCGCCGAGGTGGCCCTGAAGATCGTCGAGATGGGCAGCGACGCCGACTCGCGCGAGATCTGTGATGCCGAGCGCCGCGGCGCCATCCTCCAGGACCAGTTCAGCCGGGTCGCCTCGCACGTGCCGCTCGTCAACCGGTGGGGCACCTTCGGCAGCTGGTTCTTCATCGACATGGAGTACGTCGAGGGGGAGGACCTGGCCGAACGGGCCGCCAGGGGGAGGCTGCCCGCCGACGAGGCGGCCTGGATCGGGGCGGAGATCTGCAGCTTCCTCGAGCGCGCGCACGCCTTCGAGGCCGAGGTCGAGGGGACCAGGGTTCGCGGCATCATCCACGGCGACCTCAAGCCGCGCAACGTGCGGGTGACGCCGGGCGGCCAGATCAAGGTGCTCGACTTCGGCATCGCGAAGGGCCTCTCGCTCAGCCGGAAGCTGACGCGCAACGACTTCGGCAGCGTGACCTACATGTCGCCCGAGCGCCTCGACTCGGGCGACGTGGACGTGCACTCCGACCTGTGGTCCACCGGCGTCCTGCTCTACGAGCTGGTAGCCGGCAGCGTCCCCTTCCACGCCGACTCGACGCCCAGGCTCGAGGCGAGGATCCGCGCCCGCGAACCGGTGTCGCCGCTCCCCGAAACCTGTCCGCCCGCGCTGGCGCGCGTGATTCTCAAGCAGCTTGCCGGCGACATCAGCCGCCGCTACACCTCGGCCGCCGAGCTGCGAACCGATCTCGAGGCCTTCCGCGAGGGTCGCGAAACGCGCGCCGATCACGAGTGGCTGGGGGGGGACCCCGAGCTCACGCGCCGCACGCAGGAGCCGGATGCCACGCGCCGAACCTCGCCGCTCGCCGGGCCGGACGCCGGGGAGACGGCGAGGGCGCCGGTCGAGGCTTCGCCCGACGAGGAGCCAACGCAGCGGACGGCGGCAGGCGCGGCAGGCCAGAAGGAGGCCGAACCGGACGGCTCGGATGTTGGCGCGGGGCCGGCGTCATCGCCCCGCCATTCCACGGCGCGCCGGGTCCTGCGGATTGCGTTCGTCGTGGGCCTCATGCTGGTGCTGATGAACGAGGCGAGCGTGTGGTCGGACGCGCGGCAGCTGCGCGTCGACCTGGCCACGCGCCCGAGCAGCGAGGCGCCCCAGCTCTGGGACCGCTACCGCTCGCTCTCCAGCCGCAGCCTGCTGCGGATCGGGGTGGCCGGGCTGCGCGGACCGATGCGCGAGCGCCTGATGGCGCAGGCCGAGCGGGTGATAGCCGACTACCGGCAGGACGCGCCCGCCGTGCGCGAGGCGCAATGGCGCCAGGCCGCGTCGGCCTTGACCGACGTCCTGCATCTCGATCCGTCCGACCGGCCGGCCCTGGCTCGCCTGCGCTACTGCGAGGGACACCTGCAGCGCATCGACGGGGAGACCCGGAAGCGGCGGCGCCAGCCGGCGGCGCAGCCGCTCCACACCGCCGCGCAGAAGTTCGAGGAGGCCGCGCAGCTCGACGGTCGATGGCCCGACCCCTACCTCGGGCTGGCGCGCACCTATATTTACGGCCTCGACGATCTCGACCGCGCGATCGCGGCGCTGCACGAGGCCGAGAACCGCGGCTACCGGCCCGGTAACCGCGAGCTGGTGCAACTGGCCGACGGCTACCGCAGCCGCGCCGAGCGGATGCGGCGCGACGCGCAGGGTGTGCGCGGGCTCGACCAGGAGAAGGACTACCTCCAGAAGGCGCTCGAGGACTACAAGCAGGCGTTCGATCTCTACCGCCAGGCGATGGGCTTTGGCGAAGTGAGCGCGCACATGCGCCAGGTGCAGGACCGGATCGACGAGGTCGAGCGCCGCCTCGACGAGATCAAGGGGCGCGGACTGGGCGACCTGCTCCGCGAGATTTTCGGCAAGAGCTGATGCCACTCACACGGAGCACCGCCGCCCAGCGCGCGGCCGCCTCGTCGGCCGCCCGTGCCGCCACCCGCACCATCGAGCTGGCCGCGCTGCTGGCGGCCACCCTGGCTACCTTGGCCGCCGTGGGGCTTGCGGCCCAGGCGAGGCTGGCGGGCGTGGCCGGCGTCGACGCGGCCATCACCGAGGGCCGCGTCGTCGATCTGCGCGCCGTCGATCGGGCCGACCCGCTGCTGCCGCTGCTCGAGCCGGTGGTCCCCGATTCGTCCGAGCGCCGCTTCCTGGCCGAACGCGTCGCCTCGTGGCTGGCGGCCGGCGACCAGGGCGGCCGTCGGCGCATTGGGTCGGTCGCGTCGCTGGCCGCTGCCCGCCTCGGCGAGGGCGACATCCCCCGGACGCGGCGGCTCCCGCAGCTGCGCGAGCGGTTCGACGCCGCGCGCGGCGCACGCCCCGCTCGAGCCCCGGGCGAAGCAGCCGAACCGCTGCGCGTGCCGCTGCTGACCAGCGCGCAGCTGGCGGCCATCCGTCCCGCGCTCGTCGTGCGCCGTCCATCCGACTTCAAGTGGAGCCTCGCGTGGGCGGCGCTCCTCTTCGTGCTCCCGTTCTACGGCGTGCACGCCTGGCTGCGCCTCCGGCGGTCGCAGGCCGACCGCCTCCTCCTTCCCGCGGTGCACCTGCTGGCCGGCATCGGCCTGGCGCTGATGATCGGGCTGCGCGACCCGGTGCGGGACGTGCTGCTCTTCGGGCGGTTCGCGCAGGGGGTGGCGGCCGGCTGCCTGCTGCTTGCCCTGGCGGCCAGCTACGACTTCCAGCGCTCGCCGGTCAGGCGCCTCAGCTACATCCCGCTGCTCGGCGCCGTGGCGCTCTCGGCGCTGCTGATCCTGTTCGGAAGCGGCCCGGGCAGCAGCGACGCAAAGGTGAACCTCCTCGGCGTGCAGCCGGTGGAGGCGATCCGCCTGCTCATCGTTTTCTTCCTCGCGGGGTACTTCGCCGAGCGGTGGGAGTTCCTGCGCGAGCTGAAGGAGCCCGGCCTGTCGCGCCGCGCCTTCGGCCTCGACGTGCCGCGGCTCGACTACGTGCTGCCGGTGCTGGTGGGGGTCGCGCTCGTCCTGCTGTTCTTCTTCCTGCAGAAGGACCTCGGCCCCGCGCTCGTCGTGGCGTGCCTGTTCCTGTCGCTCTACGGCGTCGCACGCGGTCGCGCGACGATGGTGGTGGTCGGCCTGGCGCTCCTGGTCGCCGGCTTCGCCGCCGGCTACGCGCTCGACTTCCCGCGAACGGTGGTCGGGCGAGTGCAGATGTGGGCCTCGCCGTGGAACAACGCCGTGCGCGGCGGCGATCAGCTGGCGCACTCGTTCTGGGCGCTGAGCACCGGCGGGATCACCGGCACGGGCCTCGGCCTGGGCGACCCGGCCCTGGTGCCGGCGGCGCACACCGACCTGGTCCTCGCGGCGCTCGGCGAGGAGCTGGGGTTGGTCGGCGTGGCGCTCGCCTTCGGACTGCTCGCGTTCATCGCGTGGCGGGCGCTCCGGGTCGCCCAGCGCGCCTCCGGCGACTACGGCTTCTTCCTGGCCCTGGGCCTGGCCCTCGGCATCGTGCTGCCGTTCCTGCTCATCGCGGGCGGGCTGCTCGGCGTGCTGCCGCTGACAGGGGTGGCGACGCCCTTCCTCAGCTACGGCCGCTCGTCGATGATCGCGAACCTGGCGTCGGTCGGGATCCTGCTGGCCATCAGCAGCCGGCGCTCCCCGCAAGTGGTGACGGGCGAGTTCGCTCGCCCCGCGCGCGTCCTGGCAGGGGTTCTGGCCGCCGTGCTCGCGATCGCGGTGCTGCGCGCCGGGTACCTGCAGGCCTGGCAGGCGGACGCCACCGTGGCCTCGCCGGTCATCACCGTGCAGGGAGATGGCGCGCGCCGCTTCTCCTACAACCCGCGCCTGCTTGCCGTGGCGGAGACCATCCCCAGGGGCGCCGTGCTCGATCGCAACGGCATCCCGCTGGCAACGAGCCGGCCGCAGGATCTCGAGAAGCACGCCGCGACGCTGGCGCGCCTCGGCTTCCGCACCCCCTCGTCGTGCGCGGCCGAGGGAAGCCGGTGCTACCCGTTCATGGGTGTCACCTACCACCTGCTCGGCGACGCGCGCAGCCAGGTGAACTGGTCGGCGAGCAACACGTCGTTCCTGGAGCGCGACGCCGACGCAAGGCTGCGCGGCTACGACGACCGCGCGCGCCTGGTCGAGGTGAAGGCCCCGGGCAGCACCCGTACCGACCGCGTGCTGCGCCGCGACCTGCGCGAACTGGTGCCGCTGCTTCGTCACCGGCGCCGACCCGACCATCCGGTCGTGCAGGCCTTCCTCGCGCGCCCGCGTGACGTGCGCACTTCGATCGACATCCGCCTGCAACTGCGCGCCGCCTCGCACCTGCGCTCGACAATCACCGAGGCCAACCGGCGCCGCGGCGCGGCGGTCGTGCTCGGCACGGACGGCGAGGTGCTGGCGGCCGTGAGCTATCCCTGGCCGGAGGTGGCCGCCTCGGGAAGTGCCCGGTTGCAGGTGGCGGCCATCCAGCCGGGCGACGAGAGCCTGCTCGACCGGGCGCGCTACGGCCTCTACCCACCCGGCTCGAGCTTCAAGCTGGTGACGGCCGCCGCCGCGCTGAGGAAGGACCCGGCGCTCGCGGGCCGGACCTTCACGTGCGTGCCGCTCCCCGGGGGCCGCGTCGGCCAGAGGATCCCAGGGTGGGGGCGACCCATCAGGGACGACGCGCAGGACCGTACCGCGCACGGCGCGGTGGATCTCGAGCGCGGCCTCGTCGTCTCGTGCAACGCGTACTTCGCGCAGCTTGGTCTCGCGCTCGGCGGCCCGGCACTCCAGGATGCGGCCGCCCAGTTCGAGATCCCATTGGGGCAGCCGGAGAGCGCCTCGCAGATCCGCGACACGCTGCCCTTTGCCGCCTACGGGCAGGGGCACGTGCTGGCCTCGCCCCTGAAGATGGCCCGCGTGGCGGCGACGATCGGCAACCGTGGCCGCATGCCCGACATCCGCTGGACGGCCGGCGAGGCCGAGCCCGCGGAGGAAGGACGCGAGGTGCTCGCCCCGGCGCACGCCGCGCTGCTCGCCCGCGCGATGCGCCGCGTCGTGACCGAGGGAACCGGCCGCAGCCTCGCCGGGATCGTCCCGCAGATGGCGGGCAAAACCGGCACCGCCGAGGTGGCCGACGCACCGTCGCACGCGTGGTTCGTGGGGTTCGCGCCCTACGGGGGGACGGGCAGCCGGATCGCCTATGCCGTGATCATCGAGAACGGCGGCTATGGAGGCCGCACCGCCGCCCCGGTGGCGGCCGGGCTGGTCACGGCCGCCCGGGACCTGGGGATCATCAAGTAGGATTTCGGGATTCAGGATTCGGGACGCAGGATGAGCATTCTCGACAAGATGACCCGCCTCGAGAGGCGCCTTCAGCAGCTGTCGCGGCGCGACGACGTGCCGCCCGAGCCGGTGGAGGTGCGCCGCGGCATCCTGGACGACGTGGAGGACATGGTGAAGGCAGCGGGCCGGTCGCGCCGCGTCTTCCCGTACAACCGGCTGCGGGTCCAGGTTCTCGCCCCGGACGGCGCGGCACGCGCGGCCGCCCGGGCGGTGCTCGGGGGGGACGCCGAGATGCTGGCCGCGATCCGCGAGCGGCTTCACGAGGGAGGGTGCAGCGTTCCGGGTGACCTGCAGGTGAAGCTGCTGCTCGTTCGCAAGCGTGCGGCCGCGTGGCCTCCCGCCCGCGCCTGGCACGTCGTGGGCGAGCGCGTTGAAGGCGCGCCGCACCCGGCTCCCGCGCCTTCTACTTCTGCCGCACCGGAAACCATCACGCAGCTGGTCCTCGTGAAGGGCACCGCCACGCGCCGCAGCTTCCCGGTGCGCGGCGAGCGGGTGAACATCGGCCGCCAGGCCGACGTGCTCGACCGCGACCGCCGCGTCGTGCGGCGTAACCAGGTGGTGTTCGAGGATTCCGACGACCCGGTCAACCAGACCGTCTCGCGGGCCCACGCCCACCTTCGCGTGACGCCGTCGGGCGAGGTCAGGCTCTTCGACGACCGCAGCTCGTACGGCACGCGCGTGTTCAGGGGCGGCGAGACGATCGCCGTGCCCTCGGGGGCGTCGCGCGGCGTCCGCCTGCGCGACGGCGACGAG
>DAOPQX010000095.1:0-10480 GCA_035348395.1 Vicinamibacterales bacterium
CAGCCAGGCCTGCCCGGCGGCCAGCGACCAGCCGCGCAGGTGGGGCATCTTGAAGACCGGCAGCTTTTCTTCGCCGCGGCCGTAGCCGGCGAGGATCTTCCGGGCGCCGGCCTCGGGTTTCCAGAGGTCGAGCAGCGAGATGCCGTCCTCGCCGAACAGGCCGGCCAGGAAGTAGCGGCCGTCGGGGGTGACGAGGCCGTCGTAGGGCTGCTTGCCGGCGGGGTAGCGGGTGGTGACGGGATTTTTCGGGTCGGAGAAATCGGTGACGCGGATTTCGTTGGCGTCGAAGAGGGCGTACACAAAGCGCTGGCCGGACACGTCGGCCAGGCCTACGACGCGGGAGAACTTGCCGGGAGCGTATTCGGCCGGCACGTCGGCGAGCAGTTCGAGGGTGTCGGCGTCGAAGGCCTTGATGCCGCCGGGTTCGTAGTTCTGGGCGACGAGGGCCTCGATGGTGCCGGCACCGGAACGCCCGCATTCCCCCGTCGCCCTCCTATATCGACCTGCGGCGCCCGTTCCGGCCCTGGCTGCGGCGCAAAGTCCTCCGGCCCCACCGACAGATCCATCGGCTCGAGCTCGGGCCGCTCGATCTTCAGGAAGGCGATCCTGACCCAGCCCGTCCGCAGTCCCCACTGGGGGTCCTTGAACTGCACCTGCGCCCAATCCCCGTCCTCACCGACGACGGTCAGGATGGTGCCTGCCTTGGCGGTCCGCAGCGGCACGGCGCCCGACGCCGGATCCGGCTGCAGGTAGATCGGCGCGTTGTCGACGACGGTCGCCTTCTGCGCGTTCTGCGCGAAGGCGGGTGCGGCGAACGCCAGGACGGCGATGACGATGATGACGGCGGCCGGCTGCCTCATGTGACTTCCTCCCGGCCGGGAGCGGATCCCGGCGCGAACGAGAGGAAGGATGAACGCCGGCCGCGACAGATGGGGTCACTGGGGACAGGACCCGCTGGCCGTGGCCGCCGCGTCGTCACGCTTTGGAGGCCGTACGGGAACCGTGAACAACCTCACATCCTCGGTACGGCCCCCTATTGTGCTACTTCTCGGGCAGGGGGTTGCCTTCACGCTCCTGGTCCCACGCCACCGTGAGGATCCACCAGCGGCCCGCGTGCTTCATCAGCTGGATGGAGTTGATGCCGCGCGCCATCGGCTTCGCGTCGCCCGCCGCCCGCCGCGTCTCGTAGGTGCTGAACACGTGGGCGACGTTTCCGAAGGCCTCAGCCTTTCGAGCGATCTCCTTCTCGAAGAACCCGTTCTTCAGGAAGGCCTCGCGCGTCCGCTCGACGTAGTCGTCGGGCGACAACGCGGCCGGGGCGCTGCCGTCCTTGCGCGGCGCGACCGGCATCAGCCGGGCTCCCGGCGCGAAGAGGTGCCGGAAGCGGTCCCAGTCGCGCGCCTGGCCGGCCGGTCCCGAGATGACGTCGTACAGCGCCGCGACGATCGTCTCCGGCGTTTCGACGTCGGCTGGTCTCGCGCCCGCCGGGGTTTGTGCTGAAAGCACCGCGCTGCCCAACCACGCGGCAAGCAGGAGCGCCGTCAACCTCGTTCGCATGATCATCCTCCAGGCAACAGGGGCCGTTGGCAGAGCAACAGGGACAACGGGGTTCCGGAAAGCGTTATCGTAAGGCATACGCCGGAGCCACGATGGCCGGCCGCGACAGGCTGAAGTGCGGCTGAGGCGGCAACGCCCGGCCACGCGCGTCCTCGGACGTGATTGTCATCGGTCGCGGAGCGCGCCCCGGGCCGCGACCAGAACGGGGCCCGCCCGGCGCGGGCCCGCACCGAGAACGTGAAGAACGTCACGGTTTCGGTACGGCCCCCCGTGGCGTGAGAAGACTCACCATCTCCGTACGGTCCCCCGTGGCCCCCCTGCCGAGCGGCGGTGTGTCGGAGGGTGTCGATCAGCGGGTGGCGCCGGTCGGGGGACCCCCGGCGCGCCCGGAGCGCGTCCCCCGTTGGAGTGCTTTTCGCGCGAGGACGCGACGGGGGTGACCGGCGACAGGACCCGCTGGCCGTAGGCGCCGCGACGTCACGCACCTATACGCCGCACGGCATCTGTCGCAAGCTGCTCTGCGGCTCGCAGGTTGTTTCTACACTCTTCCTTTGGCATCTTGCATTCAGGCCGCGTTCTTCAGCGGCCTGCTAGCGGTTCGGCGCGGGCCGCTTGTACTGCATGGCGGGGTAGCCGAGACCCTTCCGCAGCAGCGCCATCTGCCCGACGTGATACGACTCGTGCTGCGCGAGGAACGCGGCGGCACCGAGGACCGTCGGGTCTCCGACCGGAAACTTCTGTTCCGAGGTTGCGGCGAGGTCCGCGGTCGACAACCCTTCGAGGGTCGTCTCGAGGTGCGCCGACGCCTCGAGCCAGAACCGGCGCAGCTCGCTCAGCGGCGGCAGCTCCCCGGCGTCGTCGATGCCGGTGGCCTTTATCTCGGCGAGCGGGTTCGCTCCCGGCCGCCCGAGAAGCCTCGCCACGAAGTAGCGGGCGTCGATCGCGTGCGCCAGGAGGAAGGCGAGGCTGTTGGTGCCGGGCAGCGGCCGCTCCGCCGCGTGCGCCTCCGAGACGCCCGAGATGGAGTTCAGCACCAGGTCGGTGTTGAGCGAGTAGATCTCCGCGATCGGGGCAAGGGCAGGTTCCATGTTCGAGTGACCTCCAGATCACTGTAGCTTAGAACGCGGAAGGCGGACGGAGACGCGGCACTCTTGGTACGGGCCCCCGAAGCGTGAAGAAGGCAGCGCTCTCGGTACGGTCCCCTTACGCTTCCTGCAGAGCCCGCCTCACCACTCCGACCCGACGGCCTTGATGAACCTGGCCGTGCGGTCCGCTGCGTGTGGTGTCGACCAGCGGGTGGCGCCGGTCGGGGGACCCCCGGCGCGCCCGGAGCGCGTCCCCCGTTGGAGTGTTTTTCGCGCGAGGACGCGACGGGGGTGACCGGCGACAGGACCCGCTGGCCGCCAACGAGGCGACGTAGCGCACTGACGCCGCACGGCCTCCAACCCCAAATCGCGGCCCGTCTCACCACTCCGACCCGACAGCCTTGATGTCGAGCTGCCGGCGGCGCTCGTCGCCCAGCAGCTTGAACTGGGCCGGGCCGAACGAGGTCGATCCCCCTGCCGCGATGTTCGCCCGCACCCACGCGCGCGCCTTCTGCGGGTCGGCCCCCTCGAAGTGCAGCCCAGCGAGGGCGACGAAGACGCGCAGCGGCAGGTCGTCCTTCGGGCGATCGGACTGCGTGATGGTCGCCGTGATGTACTCGATCTTGCCGGGGGCGTTCCCGTAGAACCGCGCCTTGTAAGCGACGAGCGGCGTCGCCGACTCGCACGACCACACGCTCTGCCGGCTCTCCATCGCGGGTCCCGTGCACGGCATGTTCACCGCCTCGAGCGTCTTGCGGATGTCGTTCGCCCACAGGCCCCGCAGCCAGCGGTTCTCCGTCACCGCCGCCGCCGCGCCGGCCTGACCTTCGGGGGACGCGGCCGCCTGTTCGGGCGCCTTCGTTCCGCCCGATCCCCCGCACCCCGCCGACGCCAACATCAGGACCACGACCGCCGCCGCCCGCGTGTGAGTGGTCATCATCCCGCTCCGGTGCTGCTAGATCGGCCCTGAGACGCAGCCGCTCGAAGGCGGTGCCCGCCTCGCAGCGTGAATATACCCCTGCGGGCGTCTCTCTGCGGATCCCTTTGGGACCGTCCAGACCCGCCGGCGGCGCGCGCCGCACGTCCCCGCTTCACCTCGCCATGTCCCGCCGCAGCTGCAGCGGCGAGCACTGGACTTCGCGACTTCGTGACTTCGTGACTTCGTGGACTTCCTGCGAACTCCGTCCGGACGGAGTTGAGCGCTTCGCGTCAACGCCAGCCAGCACCCGGGTGGCCGGGATTCAGGCTTCCCGGGGCGGCGGCCACATCGCCGGCTGCCCGGTGCGCGCCCTGCGGCGCCGGCGGGACTCTTGTGCCGTACCGATCGACGTCCGACATGGGCGGCCCGAAGTAGCGGTCGGCCTCCAGCGAGTTGTGGGCTCGACAGAGAAGGGTCACGTTCGACGCCGTCGCCTTCCCGCCGGCCGCGAAGGGCTCGCGATGGTGGTACTCGAGCATCCCGCGCTCCCGGCATCGGCCGTGCGGGCCGACGAAGGTGCATCGGCCTTCGTCGCGCCGCCACACCTCGCGCTTCACGGCAGCCGGAATGTGGCGCGAGCGGCGCCGGGCGGCGGCTGCCATCTGCCGCGCCGTTCCCGACGCCGACGACCCCGGCGCCAATGACCCTGACACCGCCGGTCCCGTCACCGCCGCCGCCGCCACCACTGGCCCGGGGACCGCCCGCCCTGACCCCGCTTTGCCTGACGCCGCCTGCTCGGAGTCCGCTTCGAAATCCTCGCGCCGCCGCGTCTTCTTCCGGCCCGTCGGCGGTAACCGCAGAGCGCCCTCCACAGGAGTCGCCGTGACGGCCTCGAGCTCCTCGAGCACGGCCTCGGAGTCCGAGCAGCGGGCGCCGCGTTCGCCGAGTGGCCGACCATCCGTCGAACCGGGCGGCATCACTCGCAGCCGCTGCGGCGGGTTCATCTTCAGGGGACCATCGACCAGGCAGTCGTCCGGCTCAGGCGTCGCGCACTTCGGCGACGAGTGCAACGGGGCCGACGGGCGTCGCGGCGCCTTCGGACGCGCGGTTGCCGCGAAGCGCGTCTTCTCGAGCTCCGCCAGCAGGCGGGTGAGCGCGCGGTCGAAGACCTGCGCCAGATCGCCGTCGGGGATGTCGTGCCGAAGCAGGTCGCGCACCCGGCGCAGCTTCTCGTTCGTCTCGGCGCCGATCGTCAGCTGCACCCGGTAGCGCTGCGGCGCGAGCGGCATGATTGAATCCCGCGGTCGGGCTGCAGCCGCGGCCGCCCGTGCGGGTAGCGGCCGAACGGCCGATTGAGCAAGAGCCGGGCTTTCTGCCCTGGACGTCGACGCCGCCTGCTGCGCCGTTCCCAAGCCGCTGGCCTGCGCCGCTGTTCGCAGACCGCTGGTCTCCGCCTGCTCGAGCAGCGACGCCCCAGGAGGCGCGGCCTCATCCAGTCGCCCGCTGGCCTCTCCGCTTCGCACGGGGCGATCGATCCCGCCTGCCGGAAAGGCGACCGGGTCGTCGGCCCGGGTACGGGGCTGCTCCGCGAGCGCCGCGGACGTTGCTCCGGCCCTTCCCTCGGGCAACCGCCGCACCATCTCGCGCGCATCGGGCCGCGGGTGCAGGCGCGCGAGCAGTTCTTCGATCTCGCGCTTGCTCTTCTGCCGCACCGAGTCGAGCAGCGCGCGATGATTCTGCTCGGTGAGGTGCTTCGCCAGCTTGCTCACCGCCGTCAGCGTGAGGGTGCCGTCGGCGAGGCGCTCGAGGACGAGCGGGAACTTCCGCGCGGCGCGCGCCGCCTCGATTCGCAGGTACGCTTCGCTCTCGCTCAGCTTCAAGACATCGGTGCAGAAGGTAAAGAGCGACGAGCAGCCGGCGTCGCGATAGAGCTGGCGCCTGTCCATCTCGGCGAGCGAGGCAATCAGCCGCGCCGTCGCGCCGCGCTCCTCGCCCGCCATCCGGCCGACTTGCTCGAGAAGCTCCCGGTCGGAGAGCCGGGCGAGGCGTGCCGACAGCGCCTCGAAGGACAAGGCGGCGGACCCGCGCGCAGGCGGGCCCAACGGAGGGTCAGACGATGGTGGGAGCTTGTTCATGCTCCACCTATACCATCGTCATTTTTGCCATCTTTCGAACGTGCCTGCGGCCGCCAGCGCGGTGATCGCAATGCCCGATCACGCGAAGCGGCGGCCCGCGATCGGGAGCCTCTCAAACAGCAACGTCGTCGCTTCGCGAGCCATCCTGTGCCCAGCCGCTCGCGAAGATCGCGGCCGGCGCCGGGAAGGTGTCAAGCCTTTTCTTCGCGAAAACGGCCCTCAGCGCATCTCGAACTTCGTGACCGTCAATCCGGTCAAGCCCGAGGGGCGAGAGCCTGAACTCCGTCCGGACCGAGTTGATCCGCTGCGACTCAAGGTTCCTTCCCTGTTTTCTCGTTGGTCGTGACGCGCAGCTGTGGTGCCGGCGGGCACAGCGGCACGCACGACTCGGAGATCCCGCGACCCCGCTGTGCATCGACCCCGCACGGCCTGCAGCCCCGCTTGATCGGGGGGATGTCAACGCGACCGGCAGGTTCGCCCAAGACCGCCTGCTGTTCGACTACTCGTCGGCCCACAGCCGGGCGAGCGGCAGCTCGGTCGCCTCGAAGGGAGCGGCGCGCACCACCACGTCGCCGACGTGCGTGGCCAGGATGGTCCACCGCCCGGATTCGAGCTGCAGGACCTCGAGGGTTCCGGCCGCCGGGTCGATCAGCCAGCAGTGGGGAATGCCCTCGCGGGCGTAGATGGCCAGCTTGCGGCCGCGGTCGAGGGCCGCCGTCGAGGGCGACACGATCTCGCACACCCAGTCGGGGCGCAGCGCGAAGAAGGCTTCGTCCGGGAGGCGCGGCATCCGCGATCGCCGCCAGCCCGACCAGTCGGGAACGACGACGTCGGCGCCGAGGTGGAGTTCGGGCTCGTAGAGGATCCACCAGCCCCCGGGATCGGGATGGTGAAAGGCTGGGGCGACCAGGATGCCAATCCCGGTTCCAGCCAGTGCGTGCCGCGGCGCGGGCCTGGCTGACGCGTGCAGCTCGCCATCGACGATCTCCGCGACGAGATGATCGGGCAGCTTCGCGAGGTCGTCGTAGGTCGCGGGCCGATCGAACGGCGCAACCCTCGGCACGTCCGGCATTGTACATCGTCGCTTCGTGAAGTCGCGGCGGCGGCCGCCTGGCCCGCTAATGCTGCCTGCGATCGGGCCGCCCCCCGCAGCCTCGGGGCGGCGAAGGGGGCTACAATTTCCCCGATGGCTCGCGAACTGGAGGACCTCCGGCTTCCGGCGCCCGTTCGTTCGACGCTTGACGCGTTTGCCGAGAGCCTCCGCGCCCGGTTCGGGCCGCGACTGCACTCGATCCGCCTGTTCGGCTCCTACGCCCGGGGGGAGGCGCACGAGGAATCCGACGTGGATTGCCTGGTCCTCATCCATGGCGCCCTGCGCGCCGACGACCGCGCCGTCACCGACCTGGCCGCCGATCTGATCTGGCAGCGCGACGGCGTCGTCATCTCGCCGATGGTCATGTCACCCGAAGAGTTCGAGGCGTGGAAGGCGAGCGAGCGCCGCACGCCGCTCGAGATCGAAAGGGACGGGGTGGCGCTATGACTCCGGAGAACCGCAGGGCCAACGCCGACGCCGAGATGGCGAGATCCGGGGAGTCGCTCCGCGCGGCCGCCCTGCTGGTGGACGCGGGCCTGCTGCACGACGCAGAGAGCCGGCTGTACTACGCCATCTACCATGCGGCCGTCGCGCTGCTCCTCGCGGAGGGGATCGAACCGCGGTCGCACGCCGGGACCGCGAACTGCTGGGCCTCCACTTCGTGAAGTCGGGGCGGATGGCGCCGGAGACCGCCTTCGCCGGCCGCACGCTCATTCTTCCCACAGCTCGCCGAGCGGCAGCTCGATCGCCTCGAAGGGCGCGGCGCGCACCACCACATCGCCCACGTGCGTGGCCACGATGGTCCACCGCCCCGGTTCGAGCTGCAAGACCTCGAGGGTTCGGGCCAACGGGTCGATCAGCCAGCAGTGCGGTACCGCCTCGCGGGCGTAGATGGCCAGCTTGCGCCCGCGGTCGAGGGCCGCCGTCGAAGGCGACAGGATTTCACAGGCCCAGTCGGGCGCCAGCACGAAGAACGCTTCGTCCGGGAGGCGCGGCAACCGCTCGCGCCGCCAGCCGGCGATATCCGGGACGCAGACGTCGTTCCCCAGGTGCAGTTCCGGCTCGTCGAGGATGCGCCAGCCCCCATCCGGGGGGCGATCGAAGCGAGGCACCAGCAAACCCCCCAGGCGGCTTGCGGCCCCCAGGTGGCGCGGCGCCGGCCGTGGCGACGCGTGCAGCTCACCCTCGACGATCTCGCCGACCAGGTTGTCGGGCAGGTTCGCCAGGTCGTCGTAGGTCGCGGGCCGATCGAACGGCGCAACCCTCGGCACGTCCGGCATTGTACATCGTCACTTCTGCACGGCTCTTGCCGCCGGCGCCGGCCGGAATTGGCGGGGATTTCCTCAGCCAGCGCCCAGAGATCGCAGTTCCTGCACCCCGTCGCGCCGCCTGACGTTGCCTGTTCAGGCGGCTTTCGATTCGAAGGCGGCCACGGCTTGGGGCGTGAGGTGGAGGGGCTCCTGGGGGCCGTACCAAAGGCGTGAAGAATGTCACGGTGCGGAGGGCCGTACCGAAACCGTGAAGAACACAGCACTTTCGGTACGGCCCCCGTAGAGTGAAGAACACGACATCCTTCCGTACAGCCTCCGTGACGATTTTGGCCGTGCGGTCCGCCGGTGTATCGACCAGCGGGTGGCGCCGGTCGGGGGACCCCCGGCGCGCCCGGAGCGCGTCCCCCGTTGGAGTGCTTTTCGCGCGAGGACGCGACGGGGGTGACCGGCGACAGGACCCGCTGGCCATAGGCACCGCGACGGAACGCACCAACACGCCGAACGGCCTCGAGTCCTCCCGGTTGAAATCCGAGGCCGTTGCTCTCTCCGCATCGGCCTTGCGCAGCAGTGCGGCAAGAGACGACGATGGCCGTGCGCAAACGGAGCCGGGAAGGACGAACATGAGACTGACGCTCACGCTGGCGGCACTCGCGCTGCTCGGCGCCGCGACGCCGTCGGGGCAGGCCCCACAAACGAACCCACAGGTCCCGCCGGGCCAGGCCGCGGGTGCAAAGCCCGCGGCTGTGCCCGCGGCCGCGGCTGCGAAACCCGCGGCTGTCCCCGCGGCCGCGGCTGCGAAACCCGCGGCTGTCCCCGCGCCTGCCCCCAGCGACGCCCTCGTCCCCGTCGTGATCGAGACGGCGATGGGCGAGATCGAGATCGTGGTGGACACGAAGCGCGCGCCGTCAACCGCGGCGAATTTCCTCGCCTACGTGGACGCGGGGCTCTACGACGGCGGCAGCTTCCACCGCACCGTGACGCCCGCCAACCAGCCGAACGACGCGGTCAGGATCGAGGTGATCCAGGCCGACATCCCCGGGACGAAGGAGGGCGAGCTGAGGCCGCCGATCCCACTCGAGCGGACCAGCGTGACCGGCCTTCGTCACACGAACGGTGCCGTCTCGATGGCGCGCTCGGGGCCCGACACCGCCCAGTCGAGCTTCTTCATCTGCATCGGCGACCAGCCCTCGCTCGACTTCGGCGGCAAGCGCAATCCCGACGGCCAGGGCTTCGCCGCATTTGGCCTCGTGACGCGCGGCATGGACGTCGTCCGGCGCATCCAGGCGTCGCCGGCGAAGGCCCAGACCCTCTCGCGGCCGATTGCCATCGTGAAGGTGCGGCGTCGGTAGGCGCCGGTTGCGCAGCCTACTGCCCGCCCGACACGGCGGTGAGTTCGAATCGGACGGGAACCGGCCCCAGCTCGTACACCGCCCGGCGCCCCTTCGAGAGGGCGAGCAGGCGATACGCGCTGCCGGCCGGGCGCCAGGTGGCGCTCGACCTCGCGTTCACGTAACCACGCATCGACTCGGCAGCGCGCGCGACCCGCCCGGTCGTGAAACGTGCGTCCGGCGCCAGGTCACCGTTGAGGATTCGCCGGGCGGCCCAAATCCTGAATCCCGATCCCGAATCCTGAACCCCGGCTCGGTGAGCTCGGGGTCTAGCGGGCGGTGGCCTGCGCGAACGTGGCCGCGTTGAGGAGGTTGCCCGACCCGCTGGTGACCGCCAGGCCGCCCAGCGTCGGCGTGAACTTGACGTTCACCGTGGCCACCTGGGTCCACGACGTCCCGTCGTCCGATCGATACACCGTGATCACCTTCTTGTTGCGAACCAGCCTGAGAGACCCCAGCATCCCCTGGGTCACCCGCGCCACCACGCTCGGGCGGCTGTTCGGCGTCACCCGGTGCAGGACCTCGAACCCGCCCTGCGGCAGCGCGACGATCGCGACGAAGCGGGCCGAGACCCCCACGTTCTCGCGCAGCATGACGCCCGCGCGCCCGTTGGGGCAGTCGTCCGACAGGCTGGTCAGGCTCGCGATCACCTCGGTGGCCGCGTTCCGATAGGCGAAGTGGAAGGCGTCTGCGGTGCCCGTGAACGCCGTCCCGGCGCCGCTGACGTTGAAGACGCCGCCGCTGGCCGTGGCGTCGCCCGCGCGGCCCACCAGGCCGATGTCGCGGTGCTGCCAGGGGGTCGGGAGCGGCGAAGTGGGGGGTGGCGTGACGGTCGCACCCGCCTGCGTGACCGTGAAGGTCTTCCCGCCGGCCGTCACGGTCCCGGTCCGCGCACTGGTGCCGGTGTTCGCCGCGACGGTGTAGCTGACCGTCCCGTTGCCCGAGCCCGACGTGGTACCCAGGGTGATCCACGCGGCGTTCGAGGTCGCCGTCCAGCTGCAGCCCGTGGAACTGCTCACCGTGAACGAGCCG
>DAOPQX010000096.1:0-10431 GCA_035348395.1 Vicinamibacterales bacterium
GCCGCCGGCGTCGCGCCGGTGAGCAGCGCCGGGCGGAACCCGGTTTGGGCGAAGAGCCGCGAGAGCACCAGCAGGTGCTGCTCGGCCAGGATCTCGGTGGGCACCATCAGCGCCACCTGAAATCCGTTCTCGAGCGCGACCAGCGCCGCCAGCGCCGCCACGACCGTCTTGCCCGACCCCACGTCTCCCTGCAGCAGGCGGTTCATCGGGGCCGGCCGCCGCATGTCTTCGACGATCTCGGCCAGGGCCTGGCGCTGCCCGGCGGTCAGCCGGAACGGCAGCGCCGCCCGAACGCTGGCCCGCACCCGGTCGTCCACCCTGGGCACCAGCGGCTTGGGCCGAGAAGCCGCCTCGGCGCGCCGCTCCAGCAGGCCCGCCTGGAACAGGAAGAACTCCTCGAAGATCAGCCGGCGGGCCGCCGGCGTCCGGAAGCGCTCCAACTCCTGCGGGGGCGTCCCCGCCGGAGGGAAGTGCGTGTCGCGCAGGGCCTCGGCACGCCCCGGCAGCCCTGCCGCCTCGCGCAGCGCGCCGGGAAGCAGGTCGTCCAGATCCGGCGGCAGCCCCTGCAGCACCTCGTGCACCAGCCGCCTCTGCATCCGGGCCGTCACCGGGCCGGCCTTCTCGTACACCGGCACGATGCGCCCGGTGTGCAGCGGGTCTCCCCCGTCCTCGTCGAGGATCTCGATGTCCGGGTTGCTCAGCTGCAGAACGCCCCGGTAACGGACGACCGGTCCGTGCAGGATGGCGCGCGCGTGGGCGCGGATCGTGTTCTGCCGGTAGGGTTGGTTCGGCCAGACGGCGAGCAGGCCACCCGACTCGTCGCGAACGACCGCCTCGAAGACCTTGAACCCGCGCCGCCCGGTCCACCGCAGCCGGCAGTTGATTAGCTCGCCCGCGACGGTGACCCGCTCCCCTTCCGGCACGGCCGCCACCGGGGTGAACGAGGTGCGGTCCTCGTAGCGGAGCGGGAGACGGAGCAAGAGGTCCTCGACCTTCTCCACCCCGATCTTGCGCAGCGCCTGCTCGCGCCGGGGACCGACTCCCTTGAACCGCCGGAGCGGGGTCTCCAGGTATGCAGCGTCGGCCACGAGCCTACTGTACGACGACGGCCTCGCCGCGTCGACCGAGGTCGATGGCCTGGATGCCGGCGGGGAGCGGGAACGGGTCGGCGATGTCGATGCCCTTGGGGAACTCGGCCGAGCGCGTGTAGTAGGCCACCACCTCCTGCAGCACGGCGCGCGGCACAGGGATCCCCGCGATCGATGCCGACTCGAGCTGGAGGCGGGCCTTCCCGTCGCGGGCATCCAGCACGCCGGCCGCCGCCACCGGCAGCTTGCCGGTGAGGTAGTTCATCGGGTCGAGCATGCCCGTGGGCTTGTGATGGGCCCGGACGGCGTCGAGGTCCACGACCGCGCTGCCCGTGACACGGCGATCGCCGTGAATGACGACGGCGGGCTGGGTCACCCCGACCGGCAGGTCGGCCGTCCCGTCGTGCGCGAAGTACGCGTTGAGCTCGCCCTCGGTGATGGTGGTCCGCAGCGGGCCGGCCTTGGGCCGGCTCCCCCGCTCGATGATGCGCGTCAGTTTCTCGACCAGGCGGCGCGACTCGGCGCGGCTGGCTGCTCCAGTGCTCCCCTGCGAGGCGGTCGTCACCCCCAAGGGTCCCAGCGCGAGCACCAGGGCGGGCACGAGCAGCAAACGTCGAGGGAGCGTCACGGGCGTTCTGGATCCTGCCAGAAGTGTAGGGCACAACGCGCCGGCCGGCCAGCGCTTGACTTTCGCCTTTCCTTTGCATAGAGTGCTGGGCGGAACCACCCGCCGCCCCGAGGAGGACCGCGTGTTGCCACTCACCAAGCGCCAGCGCGAGATCCTGGACTACCTCAACGAGTTCATCCAGCAGCACGGCTACGCCCCCAGCCTCGAGGAGGTCGGCCGCCGCTTCGGCCTCTCCTCGCTCGCCACCGTGCACAAGCACCTGACGAACCTGCAGGAGAAGGGGTTCATCAAGCGGACCTGGAACCGCAGCCGCTCGGTCGAGCTGCTGCAGTCGCGCGCGGCGGGGCGCGCCGTCGACCTGCCGCTGCTCGGCTACGTGGCGGCGGGGGCGCCGATCGAGGCGATCGCGACCTCCGAGACGATCGCCGTGCCCGAGGCGCTGGTCGGCAAGCGCGACACCTACGTGCTGCGGGTCCGCGGCGAGTCGATGATCGACGAGCAAATCCGCGACGGCGACTACGTCATCGTCGAGGACCGGAAGACGGCCGAGAACGGCGAGATGGTCATCGCGCTGCTCGGCAACTCGGACGTGACGCTCAAGAAGTTCTACCGCGAGAACGGACACATCCGCCTGCAGCCGGCGAACCCGTCCATGGAGGCGCTGGTCGTGCCGGCCGACCAGGTGCGCGTGCAGGGGGTCGTCGTTGGGGTGATGCGGAAATACTGATATCGTTACCCCCATGCCCGAGCCGAAGCAGATCAACTTCACGATCGTTCCGAGCGATCCGGGCGCGGCACCGCGCATCTACTCGAACTTCTGCGCGATCGCCCACACCCCCTTCGATCTCACGCTCACCTTCTGCGAGGTGCTGCCGTTGTCCGAGCGCGACCTCCGCGAGGCGGAGAGCGAGCACACGGTGCACGCCCCCGTCCGCGCCAACATCGTCGTGCCGCTGGCGATGGTGCCGAACCTGGTGGCGGCGCTGCAGGAGCACCTGCGCGTGTTCTCGGAGCAGAACCCGGGAGCGGCGTGGGGCAAGGGGCCGGTGCACTGAAGGCGGGATGAAGACGCAGGCCGAAGCCAGGCGCGTGTTCCGGGCGCTCGCGGCGCAGCACCCGAACGCCGACACCGAGCTGCACTACCGGAACCCGTTCGAGCTGCTCGTCGCCACGATCCTGTCGGCGCAGACCACCGACGCCCGGGTGAACGAGGTGACGCCCGCGCTCTTCCAGCGCTACCCCGACGCGGCCTCGCTGGCATCAGCAGACGAAGAAGAGCTGCAGGCCGCGATCCGGACAACCGGCTTCTTCCGCCAGAAGGCGCGGGCGCTCATCGGGATGTCGCGCGGGCTGGTCCTCCGGCACGGGGGGCGGGTGCCGCCCAGCCTCGAGGCCCTGGTCACGCTGCCCGGCGTGGGGCGCAAGACGGCGAACGTCGTGCTCGGCCACGCGCTCGGGGTGCCGGGCCTCCCGGTCGACCGGCACGTGCTTCGGGTCGCGAACCGGGTCGGCCTCGCGAGCGGCGACGACCCGAACCTGGTCGAGCAGCAGCTGTGCGCGCTGCTGCCGAAGAAGCAGTGGACCTGCGCGTCCGATACGCTCATCCTTCACGGCCGCCGCATCTGCAAGCCCCGGCCCCTGTGCGATCGCTGTTCCGTGCGGCGGGACTGCGACTACTACCAGCGCCGCCCATGACCCGAGCCGCCTTCCGCAGGCTGGTGTCCGAGGCGATCGACACGATCCCCCCCGACTTCCAGCAGCACGTGAAGAACATGGCCATCGTCGTCGAGGACGAGCCGCCGGACGAGCTGCTCGACGAGATGGGGATCGAGCCCGACGACACGCTGTTCGGCCTCTACCAGGGCACCCCGCTGACCGAGCGCGGCTGGGGCCACGGCAACGTGCTGCCCGACCGGATCACGATCTTCCAGGGACCGATCGAGGACTGGTGCGAGGGCGACCGCGAGGCGATCGTCACCGAGATCGGCGAGACGCTGATCCACGAGCTGGGGCACTACTTCGGGTTGAGCGAGGACGAGATCCAGGAGATTGAAGACCGCTACTGGCACAAGCGCGGCGGCCGCGACGAGGACGAGGAAGGCGAAGAGGCGGACGAAGACGAGGGGCCGCGGTGAAGGCGCGCAAGCGCCTCGGCCAGCACTTCCTCGAGCCGGCGTGGGTGGCGAGGCTGGTGGAGGAGATCGGCCCGGGTCTCGACGAGACCTTCCTCGAGATCGGGCCTGGCCGCGGGGCGCTGACCCTGGCGCTCGCGCCGAGAGTCGCCCGGCTGGTCGCCGTCGAGGTGGACCGCGATCTGGCGCGCGCGCTCCGGCGGCGGGTCCCCGGCCACGTCACCATCGTCGAGGGCGACTTTCTCGAGACCGACCTCGGCGCGCTGCTCGAGGGGAACGTTCCCGCGCGGGTGGCTGGCAACCTTCCCTACAACCTCTCGACGCCGATCCTCTTCCGCCTGCTGGCGCTTGCCGACCAGGGGCGGCGGCTGCGCGACGCAACGCTGATGCTGCAGCGCGAGGTGGCCGACCGGCTCGGCGCAACGCCGGGCGGCAAGATCTGGGGGGTGCTCTCGGCGTGCCAGCAGCTCCGCGCCGATGTCGAGAAGCGGTTCGTCCTGCCTCCCGGCGCCTTCCGCCCCGCCCCCAAGGTGCACTCGGCCGTTGTCACGCTCCGCTACCGACCCCCGGCACCGCCCGTGACCGACGCGGCGCTGTTCGACGCGCTCGTCCGGGCCATCTTCACGCAGCGGCGCAAGGTTCTCGACAACGCCCTCGAACCCTTCGCGGCTGCACGCGGGACGACCTCTCGCGCTGCCCTCGCCGAGGCCGGCCTCGATGGGCGCCGGCGGCCCGAAACGCTGTCGCTCGCCGAGCTGGCCGCGCTCGCGGAGGTATTCGCGCGAGACTGACGCCTGCCCGACTGTGCCTGCTTAAGCCAAAGCTGTGCTATAGTTTGCACAGCCTTCCCGTCCTCCGCGGCCTTCCCAGCGACCGCGGATGCCGGGTTGCCCGGCGCCAGCCGGGCGGCCAGGCCGAACGAGCAGCGGCGCCCCGGCGTTTCGGGGCCGCATTGTCCGCGCGCACCGCGACGCGCTGGGATCACCCGATTGCTCCAACCGCCACCCGGAGGGTGCCCGTGACAGGTCCCGCGACGCTGGCTGGCTCCCCCGAACCCGGCGGCCCGCACCTCGAGGTCGTGCCGCTCGGGGGGCTCGGCGAGTTCGGGATGAACATGACCGCCGTGTCCTGGGGCGAGACGCTGGTTCTCGTGGATGCCGGCGTGATGTTCCCGGACGCCGAGCTGCTGGGGGTGGACCTGGTGATCCCCGACCTCGCCTACCTCGAGGAGCGGCGGGTGAAGGCGTCCGCGCTGGTGTTGACGCACGGGCACGAGGACCACATCGGCGCGGTGCCGCACGTGCTGCCGCTGGTGGACGGCCCGGTCTACGGGACCCCGCTGACGCTCGCGATGCTCGAGCCGAAGCTCGAGGAGCACGGCGTGGATGCGCGCTCGCGGCTCGTCCCCGTGTCGCCGCGGGGCCGCGTGGAGGTCGGGCCGCTGGCGATCGAGTTTTTTCGGGTGACGCACAGCATCCCCGACGCGATCGCGCTCGCCATCGAGACGCCGGTCGGCACGATCGTCCACACGGGCGACTTCAAGATCGACCAGACGCCGCTCGACGGCGAGAAATTCGACTTCCACCGCTTCGCCGAGCTGGGGGCGGGCGGGGTGCTGGCGCTGCTCGGCGACAGCACCAACATCGAGCGGCCCGGCGTCACCGGATCCGAGTACGACGTGGTGGCGGCGTTCGAGGAGCTCTTCGCCAGCACCCGCGGAAAGCTGGTGGTGACCTCCTTCGCGACCAGCATCTACCGGATGCAGATCCTGGTGAACCTGGCGAAGGACTTCGGCCGCAAGGTGGCGTTCGTGGGGCGGGGGATGATCGAGCAGTCGCAGGTTGCCCAGCGGCTGGGCAAGCTGCACGTCCCGCCGGGGCTGTTGATCCGGGAGACCGAGGTGCGCGCCTACCCGGCCCGGCAGGTGCTCTGCCTGACCACGGGAAGCCAGGGCGAGCCGATGTCGGCGCTGTCGCGGATCGCGGTGGACGATCACCGGCACGTCTCGATCGGGCCGGACGACCGGGTGGTCTTCTCGGCCCGCGCGATTCCCGGCAACGAGAAGCCGATCGACCGGGTGATCAACCATCTCGCGCGGCGCGGCGCCGACGTGGTGACCGACGGCGAGAAGCGGGTGCACGTGTCGGGGCACGGCAGCGAGGAGGAACTGAAGACGATGCTCTCGCTGGTCCGGCCCCGGTGCTTCATCCCGATCCACGGCGAGTACCGCCAGCGCTCGCGCTACGCGCGGCTTGCGCAGCGGCTGCTCGGCGGCGGCACCCAGGTGCTGCTTGCGGAGAACGGCGATCTCATCCGGCTCGACGCGTCCGGCGCCCGCGTCACGGGGCGGGTGGCGACCGGCCGCGTGCTCATCGACGGCCCCGGCACGGGCGAGGTGGCCGACGAAGTCCTGCGGGACCGGCGCCACCTGGCCGAGGACGGGCTGATCGTCCCGGTCCTGGCGATCAACAAGCAGACGGGCCAGGTCGAAGGCGTCCCGGACGTCATCACGCGCGGGCTGGTGCTCGAGCCCGACGCCGAGGGGCTGCTGCGGGAGGCCGGGTTCCTGATCGCCGACGTGCTCGATCAGATCGGCCTCGAGGAACGCACCGACCGGGGGCTGGTCAAGGAACGGATCCGGGTCGAGCTCCGGCGCTTCTTCCGGAAGCGCTCGGGGCGCCGGCCCCTCGTGCTTCCGGTGATCATGGAGATTTGAGGTCGTGGCTGCTCGCTCGTCCCTGTCGCGCCGCTTGAGCGAATTCCTGGGCGTGGCGCTGTTCGCCACCGCGCTCATCTGGCTCATCGCGCTGGTCACCTACGATCCGGGCGACCCCGCCTGGTTCTTCCACGCCGGGGCCGACCGGCAGCCGGCGAACTTCATCGGCCGCGTCGGGGCGTTCGTCGCCGAACTGTCGGTGCAGGTCCTCGGGTTCGCCTCGTACCTGGTGCCCGTGCTGCTCGGGGTAGTCGGGTGGACGCTCTTCTGGTGCCGGCGCGTCGAGGCGGTCTACACCAAGCTGGTGGGGACGGCGCTGCTCGCCGGCTGCCTGGCCTCGCTGCTGCACCTGGCGCTCGAGTCGGTGACCCTCTCGGGGCGGCGCCTGGCCGCGGGAGGCTACATCGGAGCGCAGATCTCGAGCGAGCTCACGGCGTACTTCAGCAAGACCGGGTCGTTCATCATCCTGGTCACGCTGCTCTTCCTCTCGGTGATCCTCGCCACGCAGTTCTCCTTCGGGCGGATGTTCTCGGCGATCGGCGACGCGATCTTCGGATCGGCCCGGCGCGCGGTCGCGCGGTTGCGCGAGCGGCGCGAGGCGCGCCGGCGCGAGCGCGCCCGCCGCGAGGTGGTGCGGAAGCGGATGGCCGAGAGCCCCGAGGCCGTGAAGGAGATCGTCGAGAAGGCGCAACCCGAGAAGGTCGCCGCATCCGCGCCCTCCAAGGCTTCCGCCGCCGACACGTCCCGGCCCGCAGCCGTCGAGGCCCCTCCGCGACCGCGCCCGACGCCCGCCATCAGCCGCCCCCAGGCCGCGCCCGCCGCCCGGAAGCCGGCGGCGCCCGCCGCGCCGGTGCCCGAAGCGGCTGCGGCCTACGAGGGACGCACGCCGATCGAGCGGAAGCGGGAAGGCTTCACGCCGCCGCCGCTCGCGCTGCTCGACGCGCCGCGCAGCGAGCGCAAGATCGACGAGCGCGAGCTGATGGAACTGGCCCGCCAGCTCGAGGAGAAGTGCCACGAGTTCGCGGTCGCCGGCAGCGTCGTCCAGATCCACCCCGGGCCGGTGGTCACCACCTTCGAGTTCAAGCCCGACGCCGGCGTGAAGTACGCGAAGGTGACGGGGCTCGCCGACGATCTGTCGCTGGCCCTGAAGGCCGAGTCGGTACTCATCGAGCGAATCCCCGGCAAGTCCACGGTCGGCATCCAGATCCCGAACACCAGCCGCGAACAAATCTCGCTCCGCGAGATGCTCGAATCCGACCTCTTCCGCCGCTCCGGGTCGAAGCTCACGCTTGCCCTCGGCAAGACCATTCACGGCGAACCGTTCGTCGCTGACCTGGCCACCATGCCGCACCTGCTCATCGCAGGCTCGACGGGCACCGGCAAGTCGGTCGCGATCAACAGCATGCTGACCAGCATCCTGTACCGCGCCACGCCCGAGGACGTCCGGCTGATCATGATCGACCCCAAGCGGCTCGAGCTGGGGATGTACGAGGAGATCCCGCACCTGCTGACGCCGGTGGTCGTCGATCCGAAGGCCGCCTCCAACGCGCTCGCCTGGGCGGTGCGCGAGATGGAAGAACGCTACAAGACGCTCGCCGCCGAGGGCGTGCGGAACATCGAGCAGTACAACCGCAACATCCGCCACCAGATGGAGGAGAAGCGCGAGGCCGACGAGGAGGGCGTGGAGCTGCGCACCCTCCCCTACGTCGTGGTCGTGATCGACGAGCTGGCCGACTTGATGATGGTGGCGAGCAACGAGGTCGAGGAGTCGATCTGCCGCCTCGCGCAGATGGCGCGCGCCGTCGGCATCCACCTCATCCTCGCCACGCAGCGCCCGTCGGTGGACGTGATCACCGGGCTCATCAAGGCGAACCTCCCGGCGCGCATCTCGTTCCGCGTGTCCTCGAAGGTCGACTCGCGCACGATCCTCGACGGCAACGGCGCCGAGCAACTGCTCGGCAGGGGCGACATGCTCTACCTCCCGCCCGCCTCCTCCCGGTTGATCCGGCTGCACGGGCCCTACATCTCCGAGCAGGAGAGCGCGCGCCTGGCAGGCTACCTGCGCAAGCAGGGGAAGCCTGTCTACGACACCACCATCACGGCGGACGAGAAGACCGCCGACGGCGTCGAGTTCGAGAAGGACGATCTCTACGACGAGGCGGCCCGGATCGTCGTCGGGTCAGGGCAGGCCTCCATCTCGTACCTGCAGCGCCGGCTGCGGATCGGGTTCAGCCGCGCCGCGCGGCTGGTGGACATGATGGAGTCGGAGGGGCTGGTCTCGCCCGCCTCGGGCAGCAAGCCGCGCGAGGTGCTGGTGGACAAGGGCTACTTCGACGAGGTCGACGCGCAACTCCGGTGATGATCCTGACCTCGCGGCCCGCTCGCCTCGCGCTGCTCGCCGCCGTGGCGCTGGCGCTGGCCGTTCCGGCCGGCGCGCAGCGCCCGTCCGGGCGGGCAGCGGCCCCCGCGGGACGCGAGCGGCCCGCCCAGATCCGCGACGTGAAGCGGACCCGGCTGACCGAGGCGGTCCGCATCACGATCGAGCTCGAGCGCGAGGTCCCGTACCGCAGCGAGCGGCTCGACGGCCCGCCGCGCCTGGTCTTCGACTTCCTCGGCACGCGGCCGGCCGCCACGCTCGTCCAGGGCTCACTCTCCTACCCCGACGACGTCGTGCGCCACATCCGGGTCGGGCGCCACCCCAACGACGTCACGCGCGTAGTCCTCGACCTGACGGGTGTCCAGCGCTACCTGGTGTTCGCGCTCTACGATCCCTACCGCCTGGTCATCGATTGCGTGCGCGCCGTGCAGCCGGCTGTCACGGCGGCGGCACGGCCGCCGGCGTCCCCGCCTGCGGGATCGAAGCCTGCGGTCCGGGAACCCGGGCCGGCCGCTCCCGAGCCGAGGCCTGCCCTCCCCGCCGTGGCCTCAGCGCCCCTTCCCCCGGAGAGAGTCACCGAGCACGAGCTTGCCGCCGCCGACGTCGAGCCGAGCACGGGGCCCGTCCTGATGTTCTCGCGCCGGTTGCGCGTCGCCTTCGTACCGACCGCCGAGGCACCCGTTCCCGCTCCGATCGAGCTGGAGGCGGAGGAGGCGCCGCCCGCTGCTGCCGCTCCGCCCTCCGCTCCGCCGCCCTCCGCTCCGCCGCCGCCCGCACCGGCGAAATTGTCCGCGCCCGCGACAGCCTCGAGCGGCGAAAAGCCGTCGACCCCTGCGCCGCTCAAGGGCGGGTTCTCGCTGGCACGGCAGCTCGGCCTGGGCGCGACGCGCATCGTCATCGACCCCGGGCATGGCGGGCGCGACCCTGGCGCGCAGGCGCGCGGCATCTCCGAGGCGGCCATCACGCTCGACATCGCGCTCCGGCTGGAGAAGCTGCTCAAGGGGGCGGGGATCGACGTCGTCCTGACTCGCCGGACCGATCGCTACGTGGCGCTCGAGGAACGGACGGAGATCGCCAACCGTGCCGCGGGCGACCTGTTCCTCTCCATCCACGCCAACGCGAGCCGCAACACCCGGGCGCAAGGCGTGGAGAGCTACGTCCTGAACTTCGCGAGCAACCCGGAGGCCGAGGCCGTCGCAGCGCGCGAGAACGCGTCGAGCGAGCGGACGATGAGCAGCCTGAACGCGATCCTGCAGGCCATCGCCCTCAACAACAAGCTCGACGAGTCGCGCGGCTTCGCGGCCAGCGTGCAGAACGCGCTGGTGCGGCGGCTGCGGGCCACCCGGCGACAGCTCAAGGATCTCGGCGTGAAGCAGGCGCCCTTCGTGGTGCTCATCGGCGCGGAGATGCCGAGCGTGCTGGTGGAGGTGTCCTTCATCAGCCACCAGCAGGAGGGGCGTCTGCTGCGGACGGCGACCTACCGCCAGAGG
>DAOPQX010000097.1:0-10411 GCA_035348395.1 Vicinamibacterales bacterium
CCGGCTACCGCCTTCGCGTAACGAATGGGCACCGCGGCCTCGTTTCGCGCGGCGAACGCCTCCGGACCGAGCGCCCGGCCCACCTCTACGGCGCGCCTTGCCGCCGTCTCGGGAACGGGCGACGACCCGTCCGACGCGACGGCGACGAGCGAGCCTTCCTCCACGGCAAAGCAGGCGATCGTGGCCAGATGGTGCCGGCGCCTCAAGCGCCCAATCACGGCACGCAGGACCGACTCTTCGTCGTCGGGGCCCTGGCAAAGGGCCAGCACCTCGACGATGTCGTCGAGCAGCCATTCCACTGACGCCACCTTCGATGGCGAGTGCGGCGAGAGGAGCCTGGCGGCGCGCTCGCGGCCGGCGGTGGCGAGCGGCCCCGGTATGGAGCCTCCGCCGCAGGTGGCGGCCCGAGCGAGCGCCCGCTCCAGGGCGTGCCGCACCACCCACGGGAGAGCCCGGCGATCGAGGCGGGCAAGCCTCGAGCCGGCGTCGGACGAGTCGCGACGCCCGCCCGACACCGCGAGAGCCTCGAGCCATCCGATCCGAAGGCGAAGCGCTCTGAGGGGATCGTGGGCTTCGTGTGCAGCCTGCAACCCGGCCGACCGCGCACGGCCGGACGCCTCGATGTCGCCAATCGCGCCGTACACAGCCAGCTGCGCGGTGGCCGCCGCCGCGAGGCCCGCCGGATCGCCCCGCACCCCGGCACGCTGCCGCGCACAGGCCGCCGCGCGGCCGGCCAGAACGAAGTCGCCTAGCGCCACTCCAAGACGCGCCCGAAGGCACGCGCGAGCCAGCTCCTGGTCGCGCGCCCCCGCCAGGAAACACCCCCCTGGCGCTCCCGACGATTCGAACGGCGGCGGGACCTCTGCGACCCGGGAAGCCCTCGACGGCGCCAACGCCAGCCGTTCGTCCGCCTCCAACGCCTGGAGGCCCTCGCCGTGGCGGTCTTGCCAGAACAGGCATCGTGCCAGGGCCAAGGTCGACTCGGCCCGCAGCCAGGCGTCGCCAGTTTCCCGGGCGGCCAGCGCAACGGCCCGGGCGGCGGCCTCGGCTTCCTCGAGGCGGCCGAGATCCGTCCACGCGTGCGCCAGGAGCAGGCCACAGCGCCCGGCCGCGGACACGGCGTCCGCACGGTCGAAGTGCCGGCGTGCCGCTTCAAACGAGCTGGCGGCCTGTGCCGCGCGTCCCCTTGCCAGCAGAAGCGAGCCGAGCGCGACGGCCGCCCAGCCCGAGCCCACCCGATCTTCGCGACGGGACATCGCACCGAGGCTCTCGCGCAGGAGTCGCTCGGCTGCGGCATGCCGTCCGCGGGCGGCCAGGTTGCCTGCCGCCGACAGGCCGGCCTGCGCACGCGCCGCCACCGGATCGGCGCGGCCAGCGGCCGTCGCCAGGCGCAGCGCCGGCGAGTGGTGGCGCTCGCGCACGTACGGTGCCGGCTGCTCGCGCGCCTGCAGGGTGGGCCGGGCGGCGTCGACCACGAGCGCGACCACGTGCGGCCGGGTGTTCGAGAGGCCGAGCGCCACGAGGAACAGCGCCAACGACGATCTCCCGCCGCCGGCGTGCACCTCGTGTATGAGGAGCACGTGGCGGTCGGCGAGCGCCTCCCGCAGGCTGTCGCGGCCGGGAGCCGCGGCGCACCGGGCGTTCAACAGCTCGCTGTTGACGGGAACGTACCCGCGGAGGCGCGACTCGCGTGCAATCTGGGACAGCAGCACCTTTCGACGCCCGTCGGGCGGAAGCGACACCTCGATCGCCCGCGGGCGCGCCGGCTCCCCGGTGTCGAGCACCTCGACGAGCCTGGCCACCGTCTCGCGGCCGACCGCCGCCCATCCGTGAGCGGCACCAACGGCCGTTCGCGATTCACGCGGCGCCGCGACCTTGCCGAAGACCTGTCCCGTCATCCGTGCCAGGCGCGACGCTTCGCGAGCCGCACAGGTGTCGCCCGGGTCACCTGCGGCCTCGTCGGCCCACGGCGACCCGGTGGCCGCATCGGGCAGCAGCACCGGGCGCCCGTCGTGGTCGACGAGTCGCGACCAGGACAGGCTGCCGGCGGAGCGCCGGTGTGCGTGCAGGAACGCAACCACCGAGCAGAGGGCGGCCGCCGTCTCAGGGTCCCGGGAACGCCAGGGCGTGCCGGGGCGCGGCGCCTCGATCGCCTCGAACAGTCCGTCGCGCCCGGCAAGCCCGTAGTCTACGAGGGCCGCCAGGTTTGGATGGCACATCGACGCGAGAGCGGCACAGCGGTCCGACCACGCCTCCTGCGCGTGGCGGCCGGAGACCTGGGCCGGCCGCAGGGTGACTCCGAAGCCGGTCGCGAGGTCGACCGCGTCGCATTCGTTCCGCGCGAGGAATCGATCCGCGAAAATGGTCGCGGCCATCGCGGTCCAGGTGGTGCAAGAAGACCGCCGGGAACGGCAGCACGTCTCCCCGCACCCTCCCTCGCAAGGAATCCGGCCAGTCTTCCGGCGAACAGGGCGCGCCCCCGCTTCCGGCGGAGAACGCCGGGGCGCCCGGGGGACGCAGAAACTTCGGCTAGAATGAGCCGATCATGCTGCGATTTTTGACCGCCGGCGAATCCCACGGCCCGGCGCTCGTCGTCATCCTGGACGGGGTGCCCGCCGGCCTCGCGATCGACCGGGCCGCCATCGACGCGCAGCTCCGGCGGCGCCAGGCCGGGTACGGGCGCGGCCGCCGGATGACCATCGAGTCGGACCAGGTGCAAGTGCTGTCGGGCGTTCGGCGCGGCACGACGTTGGGCAGCCCGATCGCCTTGATGCTGCCCAACCGCGACGCGGCGAACTGGGAGCACACGATGGCGCTCGACGCCGAGCCGCCGGCCGCTGCCCGCGGCGCGCGCCGGCCGGCGGTGACCCGCCCCCGGCCCGGGCACGCCGACCTCGCGGGAGCGATCAAGTACGGCCACCGGGACGTGCGCGACGTGCTCGAGCGCGCCAGTGCGCGTGAGACCGCTGCCCGCGTGGCCGCCGGCGCGGTCGCGCGGCAGCTGCTCGAACGGGTGGGCATCGCCATCGCCTCGCACGTGGTCGCGATCGGCGGGGCGCACCTCGAGCTGGAGGAGGCGGTGCCCTTCGATCGGATCGCCGCCCTGCCGTCCGACGCCCCCGTGCGCTGCGTGGACGAGCGCGTGGCCCAGGCGATGATGGCGGCCATCGACCTGGCCCGCGAGGACGGCGATACCCTGGGCGGGGCATTCGAGGTCGTCGTGCGCGGCGTGCCGCCGGGCCTGGGCAGCTACACGCAGTGGGACCGCCGCCTGGATGGCCGCCTGGCGCAGGCGCTGCTGTCAATTCCCTCGGTGAGGGCCGTCTCGATCGGGACCGGCTGGGAATCGGCCGCCCTGCGCGGATCGCAGGCGCACGACGTGCTGGTCGCAGCCGGGGACGAGGGGCGCGAGCCGGCCGCCTGGGGGCCGAGCCGGCCGACCAACCGCGCCGGCGGCCTCGAAGGGGGTGTGAGCAACGGCGAGGAGATCCGCCTGACCGCGCGGATGAAGCCGATTCCCACGCTCATGCGCGCACTGCCCTCGGTGGACCTCGAGACAGGCCTGCCCGCCGGCGCCGCCGTCGAGCGCAGCGACGCCTGCGTGGTGCCCGCTGGCGGCGTCATCGGCGAGGCGGTGGTCGCACTGGTGCTGGCCGACGCGTTCATGGAGAAGTTCGGCCAGGATTCGATGGCGGAGATCGAGGACAACTACACGGCCTGGCGGCAGCGGCTGCGCCAGCGATTCGCGCGCCCGGGCGGGACGCCGGGCACGGACGGGTAGGCCATGGTTCGCCCAATCGTGAAGTACGGCGCGGAGGTCCTGCACCAGCCCGCGCGCCTGGTCGAGGAGATCACGGGCGAGGTGGCGCAGCTCGCCCGCGACATGGTGGAGACCATGTACCGGGCGCCCGGAGTGGGCCTCGCGGCGCCGCAGGTCGGCGTCCCGCTCCGCCTCTTCGTGGTGGACATCACGCTGGGCCACGACCCCAGGGGCCTGATCACGCTGGTCAATCCCGAGTGGGTCGCCCGGGAGGGCGTGCAGGTCGAGGAGGAAGGCTGCCTGAGCGTGCCCGGCTTCAGCGCCTCGGTGGCGCGGCCTCAGAGGGCGGTCGTGAAGGGGCTCGACCTCGAGGGGCGTGAGCAGACCTACGAGGGCCAGGGGCTGCTGGCGCGAGCCTTCCAGCACGAGATGGACCACCTCGAGGGCAAGGTGTACCTCGACAGGCTTCGCGGAATCAGGCGAAGCTTGCTGGTACGGCGCATCCACAAGCGGATCAAGGCTGGAACCTGGTAGCGATGCCAACCCTGCGCCTCGTCTTCTTCGGCACGCCGGCCTTCGCGGTGCCAAGCCTCCAGGCGCTGGCCGGCGCCGGCTATCCGGTGCTCGCCGCGGTGACGCAGCCCGACAAGCCCGCGGGCCGCAGCCGGCGCGTGGTGGAAGGCGCGGTCAAGCAAGCGGCCTCCTCCATGGGCATCCCGGTACTGCAACCCGATCGGCTTCGTGACGAGGCCTTCCAGCACCAGCTGGCCGCGCTCGGCGCCGACCTCGGCGTCGTGGCCGCCTACGGGAAGATCCTGCCGGCCGCCGTGCTCGAGGCCCCGCGCCTCGGGATGGTCAACGTCCATGCCTCGCTGCTGCCCCGATGGCGCGGCGCGTCCCCGATCCACCGGGCCATCATGGCGGGCGACGCCGAGACCGGCGTGTCGATCATGCGCGTCGTGCAGGCGCTCGACGCCGGCCCCGTCCTCGACCGGGTCAGCCGGCTCATCGGGCCCGACGAAACCGCCGAGCAGGTCGAGCACGACCTCGCACGGCTCGGGGCCGACCTACTGCTGCGCGTGCTGGCCTCGATGGAGCGCGGGGAGGTTCGCGAGGTGCCGCAGGCTGAGGAGGAAGTCACCTACGCCCCACCGCTTTCGAGAGAGGACGGCCGCATCGACTGGTCGCGGCCGGCTCGTGCGATCCACGACCAGGTGCGCGCGCTGCAGCGATGGCCGCACGCCTTCACGACGCTCGCCGGCTCGCGGATCATCGTCCTCGAAACCGCCGTCCCCGACCCGGGTCAAGAGGCCGTCGAAGCCGGCGTCCCACCCGGCACCTTTCTCTCGCTGGCGGGCGACGCGTTGAGCGTCTCGACCGGGACAAGCCCGCTGCACCTCCGCCGCGTGCAGGCCGAGGGGCGCCGTCCCGTCACGGGGCGCGAGTTCGCCGCCGGCGCCCGCCTCAAACCCGGCGCGCGCCTTTCCTCATGAGCGGGATCGCCCCTGCCCGGCGCGAGGCCTACGCGATCCTCCGGGCGGTCGAACGCGGACGGGCCGACCTGCCTTCGGCGGTCGCGCGCGCCCGCGACCGTCTGAGCGACCCGCGCGATCGTGCCCTGGCGTCGGAGATCGCCGCCGGGACGCTTCGGTGGCGCGCCGCGCTCGATGCCGTGATCTCGGCCTTCACGCGCAAGGATGTCGGCCGCCTCGATGCCGAGGTCCTCGAGGTGCTCCGTCTGGGGACGTACCAACTGCTGCACCTCGAGCGCGTGCCGCCCTCGGCGGTCGTACACGACGCGGTGGAGCAGGTTCGCGCGAGCGGGAAGCGAAGCGCGTCGGGGCTGGTCAACGCGGTGCTGCGCCGCGTGGATCGCGAGCGTCACGTGCTGGGGCTGCCCGCCCGTCCGGCAGACCCCGCCAGCAACGCGGCCGGCGCCCTCGACTATCTCGCCATCACCCTGTCGCACCCGCGGTGGCTGGCGGAGCGGTGGCTGGCGCGGTTCGGCTTCGAGGCCACCGAGGCCTGGCTTCGATTCAACAACCAGCCGGCGCCGTTGACGCTCCGGGCCAACACGCTGAGCATCACGCGCGACGAGCTTGCGCGCCAGCTGGCGCAGGTTGGCGTCGAGACCGCACCGACGCGCTTCGCGCCAGACGGGCTCACCGTCATCCGCGGCAACCCCTTCGAGACGGCCCTGCAGGAAGATGGACGGTTCGTGATCCAGGACGAGGCGTCGCAGCTCGTTGGCACGTTCGTCGGCGCCTCGCCGGGTGAGCGCATCCTCGACGCGTGCGCGGCACCCGGCGGCAAGTCGCTGCTGATGGCCGGTGCCGTCGGCCCGCAAGGCCGGGTGATTGCCGCCGACCTGCGAGAAAGACGGGTGGCCCTGCTCGCCAGGTCGCTGCAGAGGACGGGTGCCGGGTCGGTGCGCGTGGTCCGGGCGGACGCCGCCGCGACGCTGCCGTTTGCCCCAGCCTTCGACGTCGTGCTGCTGGATGCCCCCTGCTCGGGCCTGGGGACGATCAGGCGCGACCCGGAGATCCGCTGGCGCCGCCTGCCCGAGCACCTGCCCCGGTTCGCCGCCGCCCAGCGCGAGATGATCCGGCACGCGGCGGCCGTCGTCCGCCCGGGCGGACGGCTGGTCTATGCAACCTGTTCGAGCGAGCCCGAAGAGAACGAGGAGGTCGTGGCCTCGTTCCTCGCGGCTCACCCCGACTTCGAGGCGG
Source organism: Vicinamibacterales bacterium (assembly GCA_035348395.1). Lineage (GTDB taxonomy): Bacteria > Acidobacteriota > Vicinamibacteria > Vicinamibacterales > Fen-181 > JARKSS01. The sequence continues at coordinate 6,490 of DAOPQX010000097.1, forward strand.
CGGGTGCGGGAGAGACGGGTGTCGCCGGAGGCCCCGCCGCCGCCGCGCTCGACGCCGCCGGGCACCTGCGCACCTGGCCGTTCCGCCACGGCCTCGAGGCGTTCTTCGCCGCGAGCCTGCGCCGGCGGCTGGCGTGACCGGCTTTGGGGACCGGTGCGAATGTAGTACATTCGAACGCGACGATGGCCCTCTCCACCCGCGTCTGGAGCGCCGGGAAGCTGTTGCTGCTCGTGGTGGCGCTCCTCACCACCTACGTGCTCTCGGCGGTCGTGGCGGCGCGGCTCACGCTGAACGCCCGGGAGGTGCGCGTGCCTGCGCTGGTGGGCGCGACCGTCAACTCCGCGAGCGACTCACTCGGCGATCTCGGGCTGGCGCTCAAGGTGGAGGAAGCGCGGCGGGTGGATCCGAAGGTCGAGGCCGGGCACATCGCCGCGCAGGACCCGGTCCCGGGCTCGAGCGCCCGGCGCGGTCGCAGCGTGCGCGTCTGGCTCAGCTCGGGCCAGCGAGCCGAGGCCATCCCGCCGCTGGTGGGCGCAAGCGCCCGCGCCGCGCTCCTGCGCCTCGAGCGCGACGGGCTGGCGCTGGCCAGCCTCTCGGAAATCCGCTCGAACGATTACCCCCCCGACACCGTGATCGCGCAGACCCCCCCGGGAAACACCAAGGGCGACGCGGTGGCGCTGCTGGTGAACCGGGGCGATCGCGCCGCGGCCTGCCTGATGCCCGATCTCATCGGGCTGCCCGAGGCCGGGGCGTCGGACCTGCTGCGCTCGGCGGGGTTTCGCGTGGCCGTCGTTGCGCGCAGCCCGTACCCGGGGGTGCCCCCCGGAGTGGTGCTGCGCCAGTCGCCGCAGCCGGGCTTCGAAATCGCTCCCGGAGCCGCGGTGTCGCTCGAGGTGAGCCGATGAAGGTCCAGGTGGCGCCGTCCATCCTCGCCGCCGACTTCGCCCGCCTGGGGGCCGAGGTGGCCGCCGTCGAGCGCGGCGGCGCCGACTATATCCACGTGGACGTGATGGACGGGCACTTCGTGCCGAACTTGACGGTGGGGCCAGCGGTCGTCTCCTCTCTGAAGGCGGTGACGCGGCTCCCGATCGACGTGCACCTGATGCTCGAACAGCCCGACCGCTTCGTCGAGGCGTTCATCGAAGCGGGGGCGGCCATGGTCTCGGTGCACGTCGAGGTGTCGCCGCACCTCGACCGGACGCTGTCGCTGATCAAGGACTTCGGGGCCCGGGCCGGCGTGGTGCTCAACCCGGCGACGCCGGTGGGCTCGCTCGAGGAGGTGGCCGGCCAGGTCGATTACGTCCTGGTGATGTCGGTCAACCCGGGGTTCGGCGGTCAGGCTTTCCTTCCCTCCAGTGCGTCCAAAGTCAGGAGGATCCGGGCGCTGCTCGACGAGGCGGGGAACCAGGCGCCCGTCGAGATCGACGGGGGTATCGACCTCGACACGGTGGAACAGGTCGTCCGGGCCGGGGCGGAGATCCTGGTCGCGGGTTCAGCCATCTTCCACACGCCGGACCCGGCGGCCGCCACCCGCTCGCTGCGTGAGGCGGCAGGCCGTGCGGCGGCCGCGATCGGCGCCCGCCGGGCATGAGCCGACAGCCGATGCCCGTTCCCGACCACAGCCCCAGACAATCGGTCGCCCGCTTGAGGGTCCGCTACGCGGAAACCGACAAGATGGGCGTGGTGTACTACGCGAACTACCTCGTGTGGTTCGAGGTCGGCCGGTGCGAGTGGCTGCGGGCGGCGGGCCTCACCTACGCGGGGCTCGAGGCCGAGGGGATCATCCTGCCGGTGGTGGGAGCTCACTGCGAGTACCGCCAGCCGGCGCGGTACGACGACGAGATCGAAGTGCTGGCCTGCGGCCGGCTGCTGTCGCCGGTCCGGGTGCGGTTCGACTACGAGGTGCGGCGCGCGGGCGCGGACGTGCTCGCGTGCGGCTGGACCGAGCACGCGGCGGTAGATCCGAACGGCCGGCCTCGCCGGCTGCCCCTGCAGGTGAGGAGGCTCTTCCCATGAACGTGTTGATCACTGGCGTCGCGGGCTTCGTCGGCTCCACCCTGGCCGGCCGGCTCCTCGGTGAGGGGGCGCGGGTCACCGGCCTCGACTGCTTCACCGACTACTACCCGCGGCCGCTCAAGGAGGCGAACCTGGCGCCGCTGCTGCGGGAGCCGCGCTTCCGCTTCGTGGAATCATCCATCCAGGAGGCCGACCTCGAGAAGCTTCTCGCCGACGCCACGCACGTGTTCCACCTGGCCGCGCAGGCGGGGGTGCGCAAGAGCTGGGGCCGCGACTTCTCCATCTACACCACCAACAACGTGGAGGCGACGCAGGTCCTGCTCGAGGCGGTGGTCGGCCGCCCGATCGAGCGGCTCGTGTACGCCTCGAGCTCGTCGGTCTACGGCGACGGCACACCGCTGCCGATGCGCGAGACGGCGCTGCCCAACCCGCTCTCGCCTTATGGGGTCACGAAGCTGGCGGCCGAGCACCTGTGCAACCTGTATCACACGAACCACGGCGTGCCGTGTGTGTCGCTCCGCTACTTCACGGTGTACGGCCCCAGGCAGCGGCCCGACATGGCGTTCAACCGGTTCATCCGCGCGGCGCTGGCCGGGGAGCCGATCTCCCTCTACGGGGACGGCGGCCAGACGCGCGACTTCACCTTCGTGGCCGACGCGGTGGCGGCCACCGCGGCAGCGGCGACCAGGGGCGTGCCGGGGGCCGTATACAATATTGGAGGAGGCGCGCGCGTCTCGGTGAACCACGTGCTCGACGTGCTCGGGGGCATCGTCGGGCGGCGGATCGACGTGCGGCGCGAGGGCGTCCAGAAGGGGGACATGCGCGACACCTACGCGGACACGTCGCGCGCCCGGCACGACCTGGGCTTCTCCCCCTCGGTGACGCTGGCCGACGGGCTGCGGGCCGAGTACGAATGGCTGGCCGCGCTGCCCGGCGGGGTGAGATGACGACGATGCACCGTAAGAACACGGCAGCCAGGACGGCGGCGGCGGCTCTGTTGGCGGCGGCGCTCGCGCTCGGTTCGGCCTGCGGCCCCAAGAGTGCCCAGCCGCCCCCCGGCGGCAGCCAGCCCGACAAGTTCCTCTACGACAAGGGCACCGAGGCGCTGAACGAAAAGAAGTGGTTGCGAGCCCGGGAGTACTTCCGCCAGCTGGTGGACAACTACCCGCAGAGCCCGCTGCGCCCCGATGCGAAGCTGGCGCTGGGCGACACCTACCTCGGGGAGAACAGCCTCGAGTCGCTCGTGCTGGGCCTCAACGAGTTCCGCGAGTTCCTGTCGTTCTACCCGACGCACAAGCGCGCGGACCACGCGCAGTACAAGCTCGGCATGGCCCACTTCCAGCAGATGCTGGGGCCGCAGCGCGACCAGACGCAGACCCGGGAAGCGATCGCCGAGTTCGAGGTGTTCTTCGAACGCTACCCGAACAGCCCGCTCATCGACGAGGTGCGGAAGAAGTACCGCGAAGCCCGCGACCGCCTGAGCCAGTCCGACTACGAGGTCGGCGTCTTCTACTGGCGCACGCGCTGGTACCCGGGCGCCGTGGACCGCTTCCGCGAGGTGCTGAAGGCCGATCCCGAGTTCACCAACCGCGACGGGCTGTACTACCACCTCGCCGACTCGCTGATCCGGATGAACCTGGCGGCCGAGGCCGTGCCGTACCTCGATCGGTTGTTGAAGGAGTTCGAGCGAAGCGAGTACCTCGAGCGGGCGCAGAAGCTGCTGGCCGAGGCGAAGGCCACTCTGCCCGCCGACGCCGTCCGCAAGTAGGGGCAACCCTTGTGGTTGCCCTTTCCGGCACCCCGTGTGGTTGCCCTTTCGGGCGGCGGCGCCCGGGCGACCTACCGGTTCGGGATCTGGGCCGACCGCTCGCCGGCGCCGCCCTTGACGAACTGCCGGTAGTACTCG
>DAOPQX010000098.1:0-8845 GCA_035348395.1 Vicinamibacterales bacterium
CCCACGCCGTGATCGCGATGGCGGCCATGCAGCTCGGCAAGCACGTCTACGTGCAGAAGCCGCTGACCCACTCGGTGCACGAGGCGCGCGTGCTCACCGAGGCGGCGCGCAAATACAAGGTGGCGTCGCAGATGGGCAACCAGGGGCACTCGGGCGACGGCCTCCGCATGGTGTGCGAGTGGATCTGGGCCGGCGCCCTCGGCGAGGTCCGCGAGGTGCACGCCTGGACCAACAGGCCGGTGTGGCCGCAGGGCGTCCAGATGGAGCGGCCCACCGACACGCCGCCGCCGCCGGCAGGGATGGACTGGGACAAGTGGATCGGCCCGGCGCCGATGCGGCCTTACCACCCGGCGTACCACCCCGAGGCGTGGCGCGCGTACTGGGACTTCGGCACCGGGTCGCTCGGCGACATGGGCTGCCACATCCTCGACCCGATCTTCGCCGCACTGAAACTGAAGTACCCGACCGCGGTCGAGGGGAACATCTCGACCTTCTGGCACGGCTTCTTCAAGAAGACGGAACCGAAGAACGAGACGTACCCGGCGTCGAGCATCGTGCGGTTCCGGTTCCCCGCCCGCGAGGGGATGGCGCCGGTCGTCCTGACGTGGTGGGACGGCGGCCTCATGCCCGAGCGGCCAGAGGAACTGGAAGAGGGCCGCAAGATGGGCGACGAGGACGGCGGCTGCCTGTTCATCGGCGACAAGGGCAAGCTGATGTGCGGCTGCTACGGCCGCGCCCCGCGCCTGATCCCCGAGACGAAGATGCAGGAGTTCCAGCGCCCCGACCCGACGATCCCGCGCATCCCGGGCGGGGAAGGGGGCCACGAGAAGGACTGGATCCGCGCCTGCAAGGGCGGCGAGCCGGCCAGTTCGAACTTCGACTACTCGGGCCCGCTCTCGGAGATGGTGCTGATGGGGAACCTGGCGGTCCGCCACCCCGACCGCCGGCTGCTGTGGGACGGGGAGAAGATGGAGGTCACCAACGACGCCTCCGCGAACGAGTACGTCAGGCGGACGTACCGGGAGGGGTGGAGCCTGTAGGAAGGCTCACGGCTCACGGCTCAAGGCCGTCTCAGGGCCCTGAGCCGTTGGCCTGAGCCCTGAGCCCTGAGCCCTCTCTTGTCCTATCTCGAATCCGATTACCGCCGCACCGTCACCGGGGAGGTTCGCTCGCGCGTCCTCCCCGGCACCTCCATCGAGATCGTCCGCGAGGTCGAGCGCCCCGGCCGGTTCCGCCACGTCCTCTTCGACTTCGACGGCACGCTGAGCCTGATCCGCGAGGGCTGGCCCGAGGTGATGGTGCCGATGATGGTGGAGGCGCTGGTCGCCACCGGCACCCGCGAGCCGGAGGAGGCGCTGCGCCGGCACTGCCACGACTTCGTGATGCGGCTGAACGGCAAGCAGACCATCTACCAGATGATCCAGCTGGCCGCCGAGGTGCGCGCCCGGGGCGGCGTGCCGCGCGAGCCGGCGGAGTACAAGAAGGAGTACCACGAGCGCCTGATGGAGCGCATCGGGACGCGCCGCAACGCGCTCGCCGAGGGGCGCGCCAAGCCGAGCGACTTCCTCGTGCCAGGGGCGCTCGATCTGCTGGCGGCCCTCCGCGACCGCGGCCTGCCGATGTACCTGGCCAGCGGCACCGACGAGCAGTTCGTCGTCGAGGAGGCCGCCCTGCTCGGGCTGACGCCGTTCTTCGGCCCGCACGTCTACGGCGCGATCGACGACTTCAAGAGCTTCTCGAAGAAGATGGTGATCGAGCGGATCCTGCGCGAGAACCAGGTGGAAGGAGAGGCGCTCGTCGCCTTCGGCGACGGCTACGTGGAAATCGAGAACGTGAAGGCGGCCGGCGGCGTCGCGGTCGCGGTGGCAAGCGACGAGGCAGGCCGCAGCGGACGGCCGGACGAGTGGAAGCGCGACCGCCTGATCGGCGTCGGTGCCGACGTGGTGATCCCCGACTTCCGCGAGTGGGAGCCGCTAGTGGAGTACCTGTTGCCGGCCGCTCAGGGACGGCCGTGAGCGGGTGACGCGGGGCGGAGGGCTCCCGTTCGCCTGGAGCGCGACACGCGTGACAAGCGCTTTTCGCGCGAAGCCGAACGGGAGGAGCCCCGCGGCAGGACCCGCGAACATGCAGCCGTCCGAAGAGTGACCGGCGAACGCGCGCGAACGATGATCCTGCCGCCATGCACAAGCTCTTCGACCGATCGCGCCTGAGGCTCAAGCCGCTCGACGAGCGGGTGCACGACGTGACGCGCGACGTGCTCGTTTACCCCGACAGCCCCTACGAGCGCTCCAATCACCCGGCGCTGCCGATCCTGGCCGCCCGCGTGCGCGACGCTCGCCGCAACAGCCGGCCGGTCATCCTGATGCTCGGGGCGCACGTGCTTCGTCGCGGCGCGGCCCCGCTGCTCATCGACCTGATGGAGCGCGGCCTGGTGACTCACCTCGCGCTCAACGGGGCGGGCGCCATCCACGACTACGAGCTGGCGCTCGCCGGCAGCACTTGCGAGAGCGTCGCCCGCTACGTGCGCAGCGGCGAGTTCGGCCTCTGGACCGAGACGGGCGGCATCAACGACGCCGCCATCTGTGCGCAGCGCGAGGGGATTGGCTTCGGCGAGGCGATCGGGAAGGCGATCGTCGACGGGGGCTTCCGGTTCGCCGAGACCAGCCTGCTCGCCGCCGGCTACCGGCTCGGCGTGCCGGTCACCGTCCACGTCGCCATCGGCCAGGACATCGTCCACGAGCATCCGAACTTCGACGCCGCCGCCACCGGCGCCGCCTCCTACACCGACTTCCTCGTGTTCACCGAGAGCGTGTCGGGCCTCGAGGGGGGCGTCCTGCTGAACGTCGGCACGGCGGTGATGGGCCCCGAGGTCTACCTCAAGGCGCTCGCCATGGCGCGCAACGTTGCCCACCAGGAGGGCCGCGAGATCCGGCACTTCACGACCGGCGTGTTCGACCTGCTGCCGCTCGACGAGGAGGGGCTCCACCGCGAGGCACCGAGAACCGATCCGCGCTACTACTTCCGCCCCTACAAGACGATCCTCGTGCGGACGGTGGCCGACGGCGGCGAGAGCCACTACGTGCAGGGTGACCACCGGTACACCGTCCCCACCCTCTACCACCTCATCCTGGAAGGGTGAGCCCGTGAACGCGGAACGCCTGCAGGCCCTCGTGTCGCGCTTCCCGGCATGCCGGGTCGCCGTCCTCGGCGACTTCTTCCTCGACAAGTACCTCGACGTGGACGCGACGCTGGCCGAGGTCTCGATCGAGACGGGCCGCACCGCCCACCAGGTGGTGTCCGTCCGGTGCAGCCCGGGCGCGGCCGGCACGGTGGTCAACAACCTCGCAGCGCTCGGCGCGGGCGCGATCCACACCCTCGGGGTGATTGGAGACGATGGGGAAGGGTACGAGCTGCGAAGGGCGCTCGAAGGCACGGGATGCGACGTCAGCGGGCTCATCGTTCAGCCCGGACGGTTCACGCCCACCTATTTGAAGCCCCGTGACCGCCGCATCCCCGGCCTCGCCGGGGAGCACGAGCGCTACGACACGAAGAACCGCCGGCCGACGCCGCCGGAGGTCGAGCGGCGCCTGCTGGATCACCTGGGATGGCTCCTGCCGGGCCTCGATGCCGTGATCGTGCTCGACCAGGTCGAGGAGGCCGACTGCGGCGCCGTCACCGCAAACGTCCGGGCTGGACTGGCGCGGCTGGCCGACGCCCACCCCGAAACCCTCTTCTGGGCCGACAGCCGCCGGCGAATCGGCCTCTTCCGCGGCCTGACGGTGAAGGTGAACGAGGGGGAGGCGGAGAATGCGGAGGGGACGGCCTCATCCGGCGGGCGGCGTGTCTCGGATGACGAGCTGGTGAGACGGGCGATCGCGCGGCTAAGGGCGCGGACGGGCAAGCCTGTGTTCGTCACGGCCGGCGCGCGCGGGACCTGGGTCAGCGACCCGGAGCCCCTGCTCGTGCCGGCGGTCCGCGTCGAGGGGCCGATCGATCCGACGGGCGCCGGCGACAGCGCCACCGCGGGGGCGGTGCTCGCGCTCTGCGCCGGGGCCACCCTTGAAGAGGCCGCGCTTGTCGCAAACCTGGTCGCCTCGATTACGATCGAGCAGCTAGCCACCACCGGCACCGCGTCCCCGTCGGATCTCGCGCCCCGGCTGGAGCGGTGGCTGGGCCAGCGGACAGCGTAGGGGAGACCCGCCGAAGCCTCGAGGAGGCGAAGCGGGTGGTCGCCCTGACAGCTGACGTGAGGAACTTCGATGCAGTTCGCGATCGACTACCTGGCGGCACTGAAGAAGGCGCTCGACGGCCTCCGGCCCGAGGACATCGGCACGGCGGTCTCGTGGATGAAGAAGGCGCGCGACCGCGGCCGCTTCATCTACGTCTGCGGGAACGGCGGCAGCGCCTCGATCGCCTCGCAGATGGTGGTCGATCTCCTGAAGGGGGCGTCGTACGGCCACGAGAAGCGCTTCAAGGTGATTGCACTGGCCGACAGCGTGGCGACGATTACGGCGTACGCGAACGACGTGAACTACGAGTGCGTCTTCGCCGAGCAGCTGCGGAACTTCGCCGGCGAGGGCGACGTCCTCATCGCGATCAGCGGCAGTGGCAACAGCCCGAACGTGCTGCGCGCGGTCGAGTACGCCAACACCATCGGGTGCCGGACGATCGCGCTTACGCAGTCTGGCGGGGGGGCGCTGAAGGACCTGGCGAACCTGACGCTCGGCGTGCCGGCAACCCACATGGGCCGCCTCGAGGACAGCTTCTTCGTCCTCACGCACATCCTGATGTACGCGTTCATGGAGCGGGCGGTGGAGTAGGCGAGCGGCGGAGTATCTGTCGCGAAGCCCTGAGCCCTGAGCCTGAGCCTTGAGCTGAGCCGTGAGCCTTGACCCTGAGCCTTTGCCCTAAGCCGTGAGCCCTGAGCCTGCCTGGATCGGAATCGACGTCGGCGGCACGAACATGACAGGCGGCCTTGCGGCCGCCGACGGCACGCTTGTCGCCAAGGTCCGCCGCGCTACCGATCGCCGCGGCGGCATGGCGGCCGGCCTGGCGCTCATCAGCGAGATCGTCTTCGGCCTGATCGACCGCGCCGCGCGGGACGGCCAAACCGTGCAGCGGATGGGCGTCGGCTTCGGCGGGCCGGTGGACTACGTTCGCGGGGTCGTCATCAAGAGCCACCACGTCGAGGGCTGGGAGAACGTCCCGCTCCGCGACGAGCTGCAGCGGCGCTTCGACGTGCCGGCGGTCGTAGACAACGACGCGAACGCCGGGACGCTCGGCGAGTGGCGGTTCGGCGCCGGCCGCGGCTTCGACGATCTCCTTTACGTGAACGTCGGCACGGGCATCGGCGGGGGCGTTGTCTCGAGCGGGCGCCTCGTGCGCGGCGCCGCCAACCTCGCAGGCGAGATTGGCCACACGACCATCGTCCGCGACGGTCCGCCGTGCACCTGCGGCCGCAGGGGATGCCTCGAGGCCTGCGCGAGCGGCGATGCCCTGGCCCGGCGCGGCGCCGAGGCCCTCGGGCGGGCCGTGACGGGCAAGGAAGTCTTCGCGCTCGCGGGCGGCGGGAACGAGGCGGCCCGGCGGGTCGTCCAGGCGGTCGTCGACGACCTGGCCCACGGGATCGGCACCGCGGTCGGCCTGCTGAACCCGGCGGCCGTGATCATCGGCGGCGGCCTCTCCGAGGCCCCCGAAGCGCTGTTCCTCGAGCCGCTGCGCCGGGCCATCCCCCGCTACTGCCTGGGCGAGGCCGCGAGGAACCTGCGCGTCGAGACGGCCCAGTTGCGATACGATGCGGGCGTCATCGGCGCAGTGGCGCTGGCGCTGGAGGGGTGACGAAGCAGGGCTGAAGCCCTGCTCGACGACGTACAAAAAGGAGCACGTATGGCACAGATCAAGGGACCGGCCATCTTCCTCGCCCAGTTCCTGGACGACAAGCCTCCGTTCAACACCCTCGAGAGCATCACCGGCTGGGCGAAGTCGCTCGGCTTCATTGGCGTGCAGCTGCCGGCGTGGGACGGCCGCGCGATCGACCTCGACAAGGCCGCGTCCTCGAAGACGTACTGCGACGAGCTGAAGGGGCGCTGCAACGGCCTGGCAATCACCGAGATCTCGACCCACCTGCAGGGGCAGCTGGTCGCCGTGCACCCGGCCTACGACACCCTGTTCGACGGCTTCGCGGCCCCCGAGGTGCGGGGTAATCCGAAAGCGCGCACCGAGTGGGCGGTCGATCAGCTGAAGAAGGCGATCAAGGCGTCGCACAACCTTGGCCTGACCGCGATGCCCACCTTCAGCGGCGCGCTGCTCTGGCAGACCGTCTACCCCTGGCCGCAGCGGCCGGCTGGTCTCGTGGACCTTGGCTTCACCGAGCTGGCGAAGCGCTGGAAGCCGATCCTCGACTTCGCCGACCAGCACGGCGTCGATCTCGCCTACGAGATCCACCCGGGCGAAGACCTGCACGACGGCAACACCTTCGACATGTTCCTCGACAAGGTGGGCGGCCATCCGCGCGCGAACATGCTCTACGACCCGTCGCACTACATCCTGCAGTGCCTCGACTACCTCGAGAACATCGACATCTACCACGACCGGATCAAGGCGTTCCACGTGAAGGACGCCGAGTTCCGCCCGACCGGCAAGGGCGGCGTCTACGGCGGCTACCAGGACTGGAAGAACCGCGCGGGCCGCTTCCGCAGCGTCGGCGACGGCCAGGTGGACTTCAAGCAGGTGTTCACCAAGCTCACCCAGTACGGCTACTCGTCTTGGGCGGTGCTCGAGTGGGAGTGCTGCATCAAGGATGGCGCCCAGGGCGCGGCCGAGGGGGCGCAGTTCATCAAGAGCATGCTCATCGACGTTCCGCAGAAGGCGTTCGACGACTTCGCCGGCGGCTCAGCAGACGAGGCGAGCAACAAGAAGATCCTCGGCCTGGCCTGATACCCACTCTGGTGCCCGGCCCCCGCGGCCGGGCACCGAACCCTCTGTCGACTCCGACGCTCAGCGGCGGCGCAGCTCGTTGAGGACGGTCGCCTGCGTCGCCTGCGCCCGCTGCGTCTCCATCTCCATCCTCCCGCCCGCCCGGAAGCCCTCGCCAATCCGCTGGTACAAGCGCAGCAGGCTTGCGCGGTCCCTGACCTCCGGCGCCCCCGCGATTTCCACCGCGTGCCACAGCTCGTGGGCAAGCCAGGGCACTGCAGGCAGCGGCCAGAATCGCGCACGCCGCCCACCTCCAACCACTCCGCCGCCGCCGATTCGTGGCCGCCATCGCCCCGTCTCCCGGTTCGCGGCCGGCTCGATTGCCGGCTGCACCGGGTCAAGCGGAAACGGCGGGAGAACACCGTCATCGGGCAAAGGATGAGATCACGATACAATCCCCCCCGTCGATGCGCGCGCACGTCGTTTCCCTCGATCTCGCCGTTCTCGCCGTGTATTTCGTCGCCACCATGGCCCTGGGCGTGGGGCTGTCACGGCGAAGCCGCTCGGTGGACGGCTTCACCGCGGCCGGGCGCAGCCTTCCGGGCTGGCTGACGGGCCTTTCCATCCTCGGCACCTACATCAGCAGCATCACCTTCCTGGCGCTGCCGGCGCGGGCGTACGCCGGCAACTGGAACACCTTCGTCTTCAGCCTGTCCATCCCGCTCGCCACCTGGATTGCCGTGCGGTGGTTCGTCCCGTTCTACCGGCGAAGCACCCACGTCTCCGCCTACCACCACCTCGAGGCACGGTTCGGCCCGTGGGCGCGGGCGTACGCGAGCCTCTGCTACCTGCTGACGCAGCTGGCCCGGATGGGCACGGTGATGTACCTGATGGCGCTGCCGATCAGCGCCTTGCTCGGCTGGGACATCCGCGCCGTCATCCTGGTGACCGGCATCTCGGTCACGATCTACGCGCTGACGGGCGGCCTGGTGGCGGTCATCTACGCGGACGCGCTGCAGACGATTGTGCTGATGGGCGGGGCGCTGCTCGCGGCCGTTTTGGCGGTCGCCGCGCTGCCAGGCGGCGTGGGCGAGGTGTTCCGGGTGGCGGCCGAGCACGGGAAGTTCAGCCTCGGCTCGCTCGGCCCCAGCCTGGGCCAGCCGACGGTGTGGGTGGTGCTCCTCTACGGCCTGATCATCAACCTGCAGAACTTCGGCATCGACCAGAACTACGTGCAGCGCTACATTGCGTCGCGGACGGACGCCGAGGCGCGCAAGAGCGTGTGGCTGGGCGGCCTGACCTACTTCCCCCTGTCGGCGTTGTTCCTCTTCATCGGCACGGCCCTCTTCGCGTACTACGCCGCTAACCCGGGGGCGCTGCCCGGAGAGCTGCGAGACCCCGGCCGCGCCGACTGGGTCTTTCCCTGGTACATCGTCACGGCCATGCCGCCCGGCGTCGGGGGGCTGCTCATCGCCGCGATCTTCGCGGCCGCGATGAGCACGGTTTCGACCAGCTTGAACTCGTCGGCGACCATCATCCTCAGCGACTACTACCGGCGCTACGTGAACCGCGAGGCGACCGAGCGCCAGTCGATCCGTTTCCTGCGCGTGACGACAATGGTCTGGGGCGTGGCGGGGACGGGGGTGGCGCTGGCAATGATCCGGGTGCGAAGTGCGCTCGACGCCTGGTGGACGCTGGCCGGCATCTTCGGCGGCGGGATGCTGGGGCTGTTCCTGCTTGGCTTCCTCTCGCGCCGGGCGACCGGGCGCGCGGCGCTCGGGGGCGTGGGCGCGGGCGTTTTGCTCACTCTGTGGATGACGCTGTCGCCCCGCTGGGCCGCCTTCCCCGAGGCCTGGCGCAGCCCCTTCCACGAGTTCCTGATCATCGTGTTCGGCACGACCGCGGTGCTGGCCGTGGGGTGGATGCTCTC
>DAOPQX010000098.1:8945-10344 GCA_035348395.1 Vicinamibacterales bacterium
CTCGTCGAACCGCACCGCACGCGTGTCCTTCTCCCTGCCGGTCGGGACGATGAGCGGGCCATAGAGCTCGGGGCGGCGCGTGGTGATCCACCTTCGGCCGGTTGCGTGCTCGAGCAGCGACGCGTCCAGGTCAGCCACCACCATCGCGTCATCAGCGGCCCACGTCTCCGCGAGGGTGCGGCCGTAAGGATCGAGGATCATCGCGTTCCCGGTCCTCACCTCGTCGTCGTCGATGCCGACACCGTTGGAGAAGACGAGGAACAGGCCGTTGTCGTGCGCGCGCGAGGGGAGCCAGCGCATCAGCCAGCCGCGCCCCTTGTCTCCCTTCAGCTCGGCCTCGATGGCCGCGGGGTTCGCGTGCCGCTCCTCCCAGACGCGGCGCTCGATGAGCCCCATCAGGTGCGGGTTCTTCGTGCTGCAGCCGCCCGTCTGGTGCGGGGCGAGCAGGATGTCGGCCCCCATCAGCGCGGTGATCCGGACGTTCTCGACGATGTTGCAGTCGTAGCAGATGAGGACGCCGACACGGCAGCCGTGCGGCGTGTCGAAGACGGTGAACGCGGAGCCGGGCACGAAGTCGTCGCCCTCGAAAGCGTGAATCTTCCGATGGAGGCGCCAGTTCCCGTCCGGCATCGCGACGACGTAGGTGTTGTGGAGGTTGTCGCGGTCGAGCTCCACCAGGCCGGCGCCGATCGTCATCCCGTGCTTCCGCGAGAGATCGAGAAGCGCCCGGGTGGACGGGCCGTCGGGCACCGGCTCGGCCAGCTTCAGCAGTTGCTCGCGCGACAGGTTCCGCAGGAACCAGTAGCCGGTGGTGCAGCACTCGGGGAAGGCGACGATCTCCACGCCGCGCTCGGCCGCCTCGCCGGCGAACCGCCTGATCTTGGCGAAGTTGGCGTCCTTGTCGCCCGGGGCATGCTCGAACTGAACCGACGCAACACGAATGTCGCGCAACACTCGCTCCTTTGTCTGGACCTTGCCGCCGATGGTTCCACGATCCGGGGCGGAGGCGCAAGGGAAGAGGGAAGCGCCCCGCGGCTATCGCTCCTTGTCGAGACTGGAGTGAGAGACGGGGCCAGGCCCCGGGGCCGCGAAGCGGCCGAGGCGCTTGAAGGCCTGCACCTTCTCCGAGCGATCCACCGAAGCGCGGTTCAGCGCCTTGCCGAGCACCTGGATCGTCCGGTCGTACGTCTGGCGGTCCACCGGGTACGGGATGCCGTCCTTGCCCCCGTGGGCGAACGCGAAGCGCGCCGGGTCGCGGGTGCTGGCGGGGGTACCGAACACCAGCTCCGAGGCCAGCGCGAGGGCGCGCACGGTCCGCGGCCCAACCCCCTCCATCCCCAGCAGCGCCTCGAAGTCGGCGGGCGGCCGTTCGTATGTCTCGAGCAGGATCGACTGGAGG